>WTIG01000189.1:6648-8160 GCA_011522825.1 Puniceicoccaceae bacterium | reverse complement strand
AGCGATTTTAATAAGGCGAGATTTTCAATCTTCAGGTATTGAAGCATCAGTGGCGAAAGCGATTAAATAGATCTTGTGTTCAAGAGGCAATTAAGCTCCGAAATAGAGTCTTACTAAAGTTAACAAAGGGAAAAACGTGGTGGCGTAAGCGAAAATAAATAAGAGAAAGGTTTTCAGAAATCCGATTTTCAAAGTTTTGCTCAAAGCGATGAGTAAAATAGTGAACCCATAGACAAAACCAACAAAGAAGAAAGGGAAAAACTGTCCGACGATCAAACGAGGATCTACTAAAGCCATCGAGACAAGAAAGATAAGAAAAAGCACGGTCCAAGGTATTAAGCCCACGCCTAATGCGGTACGCACTTCCTTAGGCTCTACTTTGGCTCCAAACCAACGTCCAAAAGTCTTTAAAGCTAAAGCGAAAATATAAAAAACGCCTAAGCCAAGAATTCCACCAATAATGACCTTAAGGGGAATGAATCCATCGCTCGACTCTGTCCCAGCTAAGCCCGTACTCATAATGATAGGAATACTCTGTAAAGCACTGAACAAAAAAGCGACCCTTAGAGCGAAGGTGTGTGTTTTCGCTTGATGGACTATTTCCTCGATAAATAAACCAGGACGATAAAAGATTTGTAAGTATTGAAACATAGTCGGAAACGTGACAAAAAAATCAAAATTCCACAAACTAAAAGCGAATAAAATAAGCGTTAAGAAAATATTTTAAAAAAAATACGATAATTGCTTGCAGGATAGTTTAAAAATTTCACGATTGCTCTAATTTATGCCAAAAAGAACTGATTTAGAAACCATTTTGATCATAGGCTCTGGCCCCATCGTTATCGGGCAAGCTTGTGAGTTTGATTATTCAGGAACGCAAGCTTGTAAAGCACTCCGAGAAGAGGGTTATAAAGTGGTCTTAGTGAACAGTAATCCTGCCACTATTATGACTGACCCAGAGTATGCAGATGTCACTTACATTGAACCTTTGACCGTTGAGGCTTTAGAGAAAATTATTCGTAAAGAAAAGCCTGATGCCCTCCTCCCTACTTTAGGCGGACAAACTGCACTCAATTTGTCAATGGACTTAAACAGCCAAGGCATATTGGAAAAGTATAATGTGGAAATGATCGGTGCGAAGCCCGAAGCGATTGAAAAAGGAGAAGCTCGTGAAGTCTTTAAGCAAGCCATGCTAAAAATCGGTATGGATGTCGCTCGTTCTGCAACCATTAATAATTTGCCCGATGCACTTGAAGCTGCTGACAATTTGATCGGCGAATTCCCGATTATCATTCGCCCAAGTTATACGCTCGGTGGATCTGGTGGTGGTATCGCCTACAATCGAGAAGAATTCATTAGCATGGTGGAAAATGGATTAGATATTTCCCCGACTCACGAAGTCTTGATTGAGGAATGCCTACTCGGATGGAAAGAGTATGAAATGGAAATCATGCGAGATCACAAAGATCAATGCGTGGTGATCTGCTCCATTGAAAATTTTGACCCAATGGG
>WTIG01000189.1:0-6548 GCA_011522825.1 Puniceicoccaceae bacterium | reverse complement strand
ATCACAAAGATCAATGCGTGGTGATCTGCTCCATTGAAAATTTTGACCCAATGGGCGTGCATACAGGTGACTCGATCACAGTTGCACCAGCGATGACTTTGACCGATAAAGAATACCAGTTGATGCGTGATGCTTCTTTTGCTTGTATTCGAGAAGTTGGTGTTGAAACAGGTGGTTCAAACATTCAATTTTCCGTAAATCCAAATAATGGTCGCATGGTGGTCATTGAAATGAACCCACGCGTCTCTCGTAGTTCCGCCCTTGCTTCCAAGGCCACTGGTTTCCCGATTGCAAAAATCGCCGCCAAATTAGCCGTGGGCTATAGTTTAGATGAGTTGCAAAATGACATCACTCGTGAGACACCAGCCAGTTTTGAGCCTTCGATTGATTATGTGGTCACAAAAATCCCACGCTTCACTTTTGAAAAATTCCCTGGCTCAGACAATACACTCACCTCTGCGATGAAATCGGTTGGTGAGGCGATGGCTATTGGACGTACTTTTAAGGAGTCTATGCAAAAAGCCTTACGCTCTCTCGAGATTTCCGCTAAGAGCTTGGTCGGTCCGCCAAAATTTCAGAAAAAGATAGAGGATATACAAAGCGTCCGGGAAGGTATCTCCAGACCGACTCCAGAAAGAATCTTTTGGTTACGCCATGGCTTTTTAAATGGTATGAGTACGGAAGAGGTATTCGACCTTTCAAAGATTGATCCTTGGTTCCTTCAGCAAATGAAAGAAATTGTTGATTTAGAAATCGAGCTTAGTAGCCATGATCTTTCTAGCATTTCAAAAGAGCTTTTACTCAAAGCGAAAGAATCAGGATTTTCGGATTCACTACTGGCTGATTTATTAGGAAGTACACTTGAAGCGGTGACTGAATTGAGAAAAAGTCACGACATTCTCACGCAATTCCGATTGGTTGACACCTGTGCTGGCGAGTTTGAGGCCTACACTCCTTACTACTACTCCTCTTATGGTTTAGAAAATGAGATCAAAGAAAGTGAGAAAAAGAAAATCATGATTCTCGGTGGTGGGCCAAACCGTATCGGACAAGGTATTGAATTTGATTACTGCTGTGTTCACGCATCTTTCGCCTTGAGAGACGTTGGCTACGAAACAGTGATGGTGAACTCAAACCCTGAAACGGTTTCCACTGACTATGATACTTCAGACAAACTATTCTTTGAACCGCTGACCCTTGAAGACGTTTTAGAAATCTACAATCAAGAAGGATGCTCGGGGGCTATCGTCCAATTTGGTGGCCAAACGCCTCTGAACTTAGCCACACAGTTGGCTGAAAAAGGTGTGAATATTATCGGAACATCTCCTGAGATGATTGATGCGGCTGAAGACAGAGATCAATTCCGCACTATCTTAGAAAATCTAAATTTAAAACAGCCAGAAAACCGTATCGCCCACTCTAGAGACGAAGCCTACGAAGCAGCTGAAGCAATTGGTTTCCCAGTGTTGTTGAGACCTTCCTTTGTTTTAGGGGGTCGAGGTATGTTCATCGTTTACAATCTTGATGAAATGCGTGCGATTATCACAGACGTTTTTGATGCCGCACCTGGTAAGCCAGTCTTAATCGATAAGTTCCTAGAAGATGCTTATGAGTTAGATGTGGATTGTATTTCTGATCAAGAGACAACCGTTATTGGAGGTATGCTTCAACACGTTGAATTCGCTGGTGTGCATTCGGGTGATGCGGCAATGGTCATGCCCCCTCATACTTTGTCCACTGAGGTGATTGAGACGGTTCGCACAGCGACCCACGCTTTAGCTAAGGCATTAAAAGTCGTTGGCCTAATGAATATTCAATATGCGATCAAAGACGATGAGTTATTCATTATTGAGGTAAATCCTAGAGCCTCTCGAACCGTTCCCTTTGTTTCAAAAGCAATTGGCATCTCTTTAGCGAAACTAGCTGCACGAGTCATGGCAGGAGAAAAGCTTAAAGATCTTAACTTTACTCAAGAAATCATTCCTCCGTACTATGCGGTTAAAGAATCGGTATTTCCTTTCAACCGTTTCCCAGGTTCACCGATTATGCTTAGCCCAGAAATGCGTAGTACAGGAGAAGTTATGGGTATTGATGAAGACCTAGGAGTCGCCTTTGCCAAATCACAAATGGCCGCCTCTCCTTCCCTTCCCGAAGGCGGTGATGTCTTTATCAGTGTGAAAGACTCCGATAAAGCGAGAGCCGTAACGATTGCCAAAAAACTCAGTGATCTAGGCTTTGGAATTATCGCTACGGCTGGTACTGGCAAACTCTTTAAATCAAACGGCATCGAAGTGAAGAGTGTGTGTCGCTTAAGTGAAGGTCGACCGAATGTCATCGATTTGATTAAAAACAACCAAGTCAGCATGATTATCAATACGCCACAGGGAACGATTCCAAGGCAGAATGAAAATCAAATCCGCACTGAAGCGGTAAAGCATAAAGTCTGTATCATGACGACTATATCGGCCGCTTCTGCCGCCGTTGACGGTATTGGATCACTTAAGGAAAAAGGATTTGAAGTGTGCTCTATTCAAGATTACAGTAAAAAAATCTAGTACTGACTGAATGAAAAAAGAAACCATCATTGCTTTGCTTCATGGACCAGACCAACCGGGTCTTGTAGCAAAAGCATCTTCTTGGATTTTTGAGAGAGGCAGTAATATTGACCATGCCGATCAACATAAAGACCCCGAAGCCAATGTCTTTTTTCAACGGGTCGAATGGGTTCCTTCTGGTGACCCAGAGCATGAAGCAGACGCCTTTAAAGCTTTTGCTGAAAGCTCTCTGAAAATGAACACAAAGGTCGTACTCAACACGAAAAAACAAAAAGTCGCCCTCTTTGTCTCAAAAATTGACCACTGCTTTCACGATATCATTCTACGCTTTCAGGCCAATGAAATGTCTGGTGAATTAGCCTGCATTATTTCAAATCATAAAGCACTTAAAAAAGCAGCGAAAACCTACGGCATTCCATTTTACCACACACCTTTTGACAATACGGATAAAGCTTCAGTCGAAGCTGAACAACTGGAAATACTGAAAAAGCATTCGGTTGAGTTGGTGATTCTTGCTCGCTATATGCAAATTTTGTCTTCGGACTTTTTAAATAAAGCGGGCGTCCCTGTGATCAATATACATCACTCATTCTTGCCCGCTTTCGCAGGCGGAAAGCCCTATCACCAAGCTTATGAACGAGGTGTGAAAATTATTGGTGCCACAGCACACTATGCCAATGCTGATCTGGATGAAGGCCCCATTATTTACCAAGACGTGACACAGATAAATCACAGAAATACGATTTCAGATTTGATTCGAAAAGGAAAAGACCTAGAAAAATCCGTATTTGCTCATGCTGTCCGTTTACATTTAAACAATAGAATACTTGTCTATAACAACAAAACTGTAGTATTTGATTAATTCTCATTTATTTATCGATTATGCACCGAGAACCGAAAAAACCAAAAAACCCATTGTTTCCTGACAACGATAAGGATAACGCTCCTAAGACTGTTGACATTTCAAATGTTGAGATGAGTGCTGAAGAACGCATCACCACTTACTGGAGCAACAATAAATCTTCAATCATTGGAGCTATTATTATCAGTGCTATCGTTATCATTTGCGTACAGGGTTTTAAGATCGCTGAGCAAAAGTCTGAATCTGAACGACAAACGGCCTACGAAGTCGCCAAACTGGAAAACTCTTTAGAAAACTTTATTGAAACTTATGCAGAAACCGTACTCGGTGGATTTGCGGCTCTTGAATTAGCTAATGCCGCCTACGAAGACAGCGACTACACTAAAGCGCTCCAATATTACACAGCTGCAGAAAATGCATTGAGTAACCATCCTTTGAAAGATAAAGCCAGTATTGGCCTCGCCTTCACTCGCTACCAAATGGACTCATCAGAGGGTCTTTCTGCTCTAGAAAGTCTTTTCGCCGATTCTACTAAATTAGAGTCCGTTCGAGCAGAAGCAGGATATATTTTATTAGTCGATGCCAAGAGCAAAGGCGATGAGGCAAAAGTCAAAGCCTTTGCTGAAACCATCAATGCATTTGAAAATGCTGGTAATTGGAAATTCCGCATAAACCAATTCCTATAAGGACATAACTTTACAAAAGCGTAAAATTTCTGCCAATCGGCATCTGAATGATTGACAGATAAAAAACCATATTCAGAAACTAATCACATGAGTACATCAATAATTGACATCCGAGCACGCGAAATCATCGATTCTCGCGGGAATCCTACTGTAGAAGTAGACGTAGAACTTGAGTCTGGTATCATTGGACGTGCCGCTGTTCCTTCAGGAGCGAGTACTGGCGTAAATGAAGCCGTTGAATTGAGAGATGGGTCACTACCCGCTTCTAAATTCCCTAAAGGATTTAACCACAAAACACGCTACCTAGGGAAAGGCGTTCTTAAAGCCGTGCAAAACGTTGATTCAATCATTGCACCAGAGCTTGTAGGAATGGACGCATGCGACCAAGTCTCTGTTGATTCAATGATGCTTAACCTTGACGGCACAGCGACAAAGAAAAAATTAGGCGCTAATGCTATCCTTGGAGTATCCCTTGCAACAGCTAAAGCAGCTGCACAAGCCTTAGAATTACCACTTTATAAATACATTGGTGGTGCAAATGCGAAAGTACTACCTGTTCCTATGATGAACATCATGAACGGCGGTGCTCACTCAGACGCTCCAATCGACATCCAAGAATTTATGATTATGCCTAAGGGTGCAGAAACCTTCCGTGAGGCCTTAAGAATGGGATGTGAGATCTTCCACGCACTTAAAGGCGTGCTTAAAGCCAAAGGACTCTCAACTGCTGTCGGTGATGAAGGTGGATTTGCTCCTGTGCTTGCTTCTAATGAAGCAGCCCTTGAAGTGATTGCCCTAGCCGTCAAAAAAGCAGGTTATAAATTAGGCAAAGAAATCTTTATCGCATTGGACGTAGCCTCTTCTGAATTCTACAACGCAAAGACTAAAAAGTATGAGTTCAAAAAATCAGATGGCTCTAAACGCAATGCGAAGCAAATGGTTGAGTTCTATCAAGATCTCCAAAAGAAATACCCAATCATTTCTATCGAAGATGGTTGTGATGAAAACGACTGGGCTGGTTGGAAACTATTAACTGATGCTATCGGTGACAAGACACAGTTGGTCGGAGATGATTTGTTCGTAACCAATACTAAATTCTTGAAAAAAGGAATCGATACACAAACGGCTAATTCTATCCTGGTTAAGGTGAATCAAATCGGTACGCTAACTGAGACTCTAGAAGCGGTTGAAATGGCTAAAGAAGCAGGCTATACCTCTGTTCTTTCACACCGCTCAGGTGAAACAGAAGATGCAACGATTGCTGATATCGCTGTGGCGACTAACTGTGGACAAATTAAAACAGGTTCACTCAGCCGTTCAGACCGTATTGCAAAATACAATCAACTCCTTCGTATTGAAGAAGAGCTTGGTGAAAATGCAATCTACGGCGGTAAGCTAAAAGTCTAGTTTCAGCTGATTCTAATTCTTTAAAACCAAAGCCACTCTCATATTAATGGAGTGGCTTTTTTATTACCTAAAATAATTGGATAAAAAAAACCACCTCCGATGAAGGAAGTGGCCTTTAATATTTGGGGGTAAATTAATTAAAATTAAGCGGCAGAGGCATTCAATTCTTTCGCCTTGGCGATCAATTGAAGAAATGCGGCTTCATCGTGAATAGCTAACTCAGAGAGTTGCTTACGATCCATCTCAATACCCGCTAATTTTAATCCATGCATAAAACGGCTATAGTTGATGCCATTTTCTCGGCAAATAGCGTTTATACGGATAATCCACAACTGGCGGAATTCAGATTTCTTTTTACGGCGGTCACGATAAGCGTATTTACCTGCACGTTCGACTGCGTCTTTCGCATAGCGAAAAAGGCGTGATTTATTCCCGAAGTAGCCCTTGGCTTTCTTCAGTACTTTTTTGCGACGTTTAAGAGTCGCTGGTCCATTTGTTACTCTAGGCATGTTATTGGTTCTCTTGGTTGTGTGACTGTTAGGTCGCCCATTTGCATGTTACCTAACGAATCGAGTTATAATTTTTAAACGTTTTACGCTTACGCAAAAGGAAGTCCGCGAATAAGATTCGCACGCTGTCCATCAGCAACAAGCTTGCTGGCACCTGCACGGCGACGCTGCTTGACACTTTTATTACGAAGCAAATGACGGTGACCAGGTGTGCGTCGTAGGAGCTTACCTGTGCCTGTCACTTTAAAACGCTTAGCGATTGATTTTTTAGTTTTTTGCATGTTGAAAGAACCGAAGAAAGTGCCCACCTAAATGCGATTGGTAAAGCAAAAAATGCAAAAAAATGACTTTTTGAAAATTAGAGGAACCTTTTAGAATCCGTATTCTTGGGCAATTCGCATTTAAGATTGAATTGCTTAGAAAATTTTAGACGACGTTTGGCAAAGCCTCTGTAGAACCAATTCCTTAGTCCTTGAGGCAGTATTAAGAAAATTTTTGCCATTGAAATTGGCCAACGACAGTCCGAAAG
>WTIG01000113.1 GCA_011522825.1 Puniceicoccaceae bacterium | reverse complement strand
GTTTATTAACTGCCGAGTAAAGGGTGCTTATAATAATGGCTCAAATGCTCGTTTCGAAGACTGTGAGATATTAGATACTGCGTTCTTAGAGGGAACCTATGACCACTGTGATTTAGGCGGAGGTCTTACCTGTCAAGCTGATGCGGTTGTACTTATGAAAGACTGCGTAAGTAACATTCCAGGCACCGGACGACCTACAATTAGTATGAACGCCTTAGGCACTTCTCAATTAAGTATTCGTGGATATAGCGGAGGACTTACAGTTAAAGACTGTAATAATGCGGCAGATCGCGTAACCGTAGAACTACACCCCGGCTCGCTCACATTTGACTCAAGCTGTACAAACGGTATCATGGTTGCCCGAGGGGTGGGAAAATTCGTAGACGAAACAGCGGGTGCTACAGTAATAAACGAAACAGTAAATCAAGAAGTCATAGACGATCTAGAAGGCAAGGTACTAGAGCTGTGGCAGATAGCAGGACTAGACACTTCAAATATAGCGTCTATAACAGATACTTCTATTACAGTCGGGGGAGTAACAATTACCATTGCAGATAATGGTACTACTACAACTCTTACGAGAGCGTAATCATGACAGCATTACGTAGGTTAGGAATTGCAACTCGCGGCTTTCGAGGCGGCGGTGCAGAAGTAGTACGAATAGGCTATGTAGAGGATAGTCTTACTGCAAAATTAGAAGATACGAGTCTTACCGGAAAGTTAGATATACAACAATTAGACGCAAAAATAACAGAAGGTAATTCTCTTACAATTGACTTGCAGGAAAATGGATTAGATTTGGGTGCAACTCTTACGGTTGAAGGAGCTATATAATGTCTTACAAAGCTTTAGACCTTCCAGACCAAGTAAGAGGAGATACTTGGAAATTCACTTTTGTATTTAAAGATACGAATAACGCTGCAATTGATATTACAGGACTTCAATACTGGTTTACTGTAAAAGAAAGTAGAGACGATACAGACGCAGTTGCGGGAGTACAAGTCGGGCCTTTCGTAGCAGAAGCAGCAGATGCTTTGCTAGGGCAGCTTGATTTAGCAGTTTCCCCTCTTCAGACAAATGACTTAGAACCAAAAACATATTACTATGACTTACAGGAAGTCAATGCAAGCAACGAAGTATCTACTCTACTTCTTGGCCGTGTAAAAGTAAAACAGGATATTACACTTAGTGCTGACTATGGCGGAACTAGTACCCAAGCCGCTTCTTCTACAGGAGTAGCATTATATATTGGAGAAACCACCTCTGTTGGTGCTCAAGAAATTTTTATAGATAATATAGCGAATAATCGATTAGTTGTAGAAACCGATGGTACCCTGGCATTTGATGCAATTATTACAGGAAAAGATACAGTTACAAACGAATCTTGCGCTTTTCAATTGAACGGAGCTTTAGAAAACGATGGAGGAGTTGTAACAATTATTGGAAGTGTGGGCAAATTTATTTTAGGAAAGGAAAATGCTGCGTTTGACGCAAATATTGTAGCAGACGATATAAACAATGCTCTTGCACTTCAAGTTACTCCCGCCTCCACAAATATCACAAAATGGAGAGCAAGAGTAGATTATGTTGAAATTTCATGATTAGTACAACAAATGTAAAAATCGTACACCAACCTACAGTAATTACAATAAAGGTCAGCGACCCCGCTCCGATTCGGATAACAGTAGTAAGATAAGATGTCAATTACTTTTGATTATACTATAAGTAAAATTACTGTAAATGGTTTAGAGGCTTCTTCTATAACTAAGCCTGGAGGTACTGGTGACGAAATACTACTAGGAGACGGCACAACTACGTCTTTAGCTGCTTTAAGCACTGTGTTTTCTATAGAAGAATTAGAAGACGTTAATGTTGTAGGGGCTCCTCAGAATGGGCAAGTTTTAGTCTATAATGGAAACAATTCACAGTGGGAACTTGGCAACAATGGTCCTAGTTTATTTTTACAAGCAACAGAACCTACTAACTGGTCTGTTGGAGATTTTTGGATAAAAACTTAAAGGAGAAGTTTTA
>WTIG01000143.1 GCA_011522825.1 Puniceicoccaceae bacterium | reverse complement strand
ATAATACAGCGCGAATATAGGCCATTAAATCATGATGGACACGAATCAAGTCACGCCCTTCAGAAACATAACGATTCACACGATCAATAATCTTTGGAAATTCCAATGCTGCCATTTCTGCAGCTATCCCTTTAACTTCATCAATACCCACCAATCCATAAACATCTAAAACATCCGATTCTTTAATTGATTTCCCACAAAAAGAAATCATTTGATCTAGAATTGATTGAGCATCACGCATACCCCCATTAGCAAGGCGTGCAATTGCATCCAATGCTTTTCCGTCCACTTCAATGCCTTCTGCCTTAATGATAATTTTCAGTTTTTCAGCAATGACTGTTTCAGAAATCGGTCTGAATTCAAAGCGTTGGCAACGAGACACAATCGTCGGAAGTACTTTGTGGGCTTCCGTCGTAGCAAAGAAAAATTTCACATGTTCGGGTGGCTCTTCTAAGGTTTTCAACAAAGCATTAAAAGCTGCCGTAGAAAGCATATGCACTTCATCGATTATATAAATTTTAAAGGTGCATTGAGCGGGTGCATATTGGCACTCTTCCCGAAGGCTTCGTATTTGATCAACACTATTATTGGAAGCACCATCAATCTCAATCACATCCATGCAAGAGCCATTCATGATGCTTTGACTCACTTCACTTTCATTATTCACCGTGACACTTGGGCCTCCCTCGGCATTTAATGCTTTAGCAAATAAACGAGCTGTACTCGTCTTTCCAGTACCACGAGGGCCGACAAATAAATAAGCGTGGGCGATTCGATTCGACTCAATTGCATTGGTCAGCGTTTTTACGATATGATCTTGCCCTACAAGTTCATCAAATTGTTTGGGCCGCCAACGCCGAGCAATCACTTGATAAGCTTGTTTTGTCATAATCCGATTCTTTGAAATACAGTAGGTTGAGTCTATTAGTAAAAAGTGGCTAGGCACCCTACGGCACATATGAAATTTGCTACCGCTGCTCCCTTCCGGGCCTGACGGGGTTTGCAGATCCAATATTGCATAGGACCCAGCCATGAACAGACTCTTAAAATTGACGCTTTCATTCAACCCTATTTTAACTTATTTTCATAAATAATCGTACTATGAGCAAAAATATCGCACAAAAACGGAAGCAATTTTTCCCGATCAATGATTCATTTCGCGAATACCTCAGTGGTCATGGTCGATATATGGAACTGCCAGTCATTTATGAGGATTTATTAGGCTATGAAGATTCATTTCCCTTAATTAATGAATTTGGCGAGGATACGCTATGGCAAACTTTACTTTTTGAACAACAAAGAGGCAAAGAATTGTATGAAGGACTGAAGCAAATCTATGTTCAATTACGTTCAGAAGGCCAGAAATCAGTCTTAAAGAATTTGTATATTGATCGAGTGGATTTATGCACTTTTGGCAATACCCGACCGATGCGAGTTCGTGTGGTCAACCAATTCAATGACAATCATGATTATTTCTATATTAAAAAAGCGGATGCCTCACGTGTCTACGGTCTAGAAATAGAAGAACTACTCTCCCCAAATGACATTAATTTTTTAATATGGAAAGATACGCTTATTGAAGAACATATTATCGGTGTCCCTGGCGATCAATTTATCAAACAATATTTACCCAGGCCCGATATTCATGAAGTTCGATTAGCTAAAGAATTTATTAAATTTAACGAGCGAAGTTTTGTCCGACTGCTAGGCGATATGCGTGCTTATAATTATGTGGTAGAGGTCACGCCCGATTTTGAAGAAAATCAATACCGTGTTCGTGCAATTGATTTTGACCAACAATGCTATGAAGGCAAACGCACCATGTATCTGCCTCAATATTTCAAAAACAATCTCCCTGTTGTCCAACTATGCACTCGTTTGATTAACAAGGATACGGCACTACAGTACCAACAAGAAGAACGTGCTTTGATTAAACGTAGAATGAACTTTACCAAAAGTCGGATTAGCCATCTCGAGAATTGTATGTGTGGCGATCAAATATCCTCACCAGAAAAAACGGACCAACTGAGAAAA
>WTIG01000145.1 GCA_011522825.1 Puniceicoccaceae bacterium | reverse complement strand
CGTTTGATTGGAGCTATTTCCTTTTTTTCAGCAATGGATGGTTTTGATATAGGCTTTGATTTTTCTTGTGGGATAACAGGTGATTGCTCGCTGGTTTCAATTATCTCGAAAACATAAACCGTTTTTTCTTTTGTGCAGGATTTAATGAAGAAAAATAAAAGTAATCCAAAAAAAACAATCAGATGAAAGGCTATAGAAATGCCTAAATCGGGCCGTTTTTTGAAAAAAGCACGCATCATCGAACTTCTGTATCTAGACTGATTTTGACTAAATTATTCTGTTTGATTAAATCAATCAAAGCAATCACTTGTTCATAGGGAAGTCTCTTATCGGCACGAATCCGCATAATAGGAACTTCTTTAGCCTCAGAGGCCTCCTTTAGCAAAAGACCCATTTGCTCTTCAGTCACTTGTTTATCGCCCCAAAACATTGCACCCCGACTATCCAAACTGATGACTTGAATACTATCTTTTATCTCACTTTGAGCTTTAGGTGCTTCACTCGGTAAATTAATAGGGATCGTTTGCTCCAATAAGGGAGTCGCAATCATAAAAATAATTAGCAAAGCAAATGCCAAATCAATCAAGGGAGTGACATTGATTTCGGTTAATGCAGTTAAGCGATTTTTTTTATTAAATTTCCGTCTAGTCCTCACGAGTCAAAATTTAGCTTATCTTTCGTGCTTCAAGCTCGATACGATCGGATATCGTACTGGCAAAATTTTCCAATTCAATCAGTGCAATCTTCGTGTTTTGCAGTAAATAATTGTAGCCGAATACCGCAGGTATCGCTACAACAAGTGCGGAAACTGTAGTTAATAATGCACCTGAAACACCTGGAGCCAATGCTTGTAAACTAGCACTACTGGCTGTTGACATCGCACCAAAGGCATCCATGACACCCCAAACCGTTCCCAATAAACCTAAAAATGGCGCACCTGTTACAATTGAGCCCAGTAAGACCATCTTTTCTTCGTATTTCAAACTCTCTTCGGCCACGGATCGGGCTACAGCATTATCAATATGCCCCATCAAAAGATCTAATTCCGCACGCTCTCCATTATGCCCTACTGAGGCATAACGAGCATACGCTTTTAAGGCGACTTCGGTAATTCCTGCATGTGGACCCGCTTGATTAGATAAATGCTCAAGATCGAGCTGTAAGATCCCATTGCTTTTATTTAATTCCAACTGATGCCGCTGATTTAATTGCTCCAAACGGCGAATTTGTAGCAACTTTCCAATGATCACCGACCAAGCCAAGATACTGCAAATTAAGAGAATAAATAAAATGAATTTGCCAGCCATGTTTGACTGTCCAAAGTATTCGAACAAGGACATTTGAGTGTAGAAAACGTTTTTAAACTCAATAAAACTGGCATATTCAAAAAAACTCATAAAATAATCTCGATTTGTAAATAAAAGCTAAACAGATTAGAGAAAACATCTAATAATTTGAAAAAGATATGATACTTAAAGCATCAATTAAAGAAGAAATTGCAGAAGCAAACAAAAATATTAAGGAACTAAACGCATTTGTAGGATTTGACGGATTTGTTGATAAAATTGTCTCACCTATTGACAAAGTAGATTACGAGCAAAATTCTCGAATCTTAATCCCAACAATTACAGATTTTTCTAATCGTGTCGCATCTGCTGCTGGAAAAAGTTCAAATATTGAACTTTTTGAAAAGATGGAAAAACTTGGAGGCAATGGTCCTATCATGGCTAATGCCCAACTATCGTTAGGTCTAGGCGTTCGATATGTTGGCGCATTAGGGGCGACAGACATACACCCACTGTTCAAAGATTTTAGTAAGGCTACACAAGCAGTTTCTCTTGCAGATCCAGGAGTTACTCATGCATTGGAATTTGAAGATGGTAAAATTATGCTAGGAACTATGCAAGGCCTTGAGGACGTTAATTACGAAAACCTAATTAATAAAGTTGGCAAAAATGAGTTAATAGAAATTTTTGAAAATGCAGATTCCATATCTTTAGTAAGTTGGACAATGCTTACGAAATTAACCGAAGTATTTAAG
>WTIG01000099.1 GCA_011522825.1 Puniceicoccaceae bacterium | reverse complement strand
AAATTGGATAAATCCTAAAAGGTTTTGAAAATATAAAAGAGGGCAACTGTCAATTGATAAGGCAAAACTTTTTCTTCTTAGCATTTGTTTTTTATCTTATTTTATTTATACAGGTCATTAATTATTCAGCATTAATTTTGAAAAATCATCAAGAGGACATAGGCGAAGGCATGACATTTTTGGAGCATCTGGAGGAGTTCAGATGGACGCTAGGTCGTAGTTGTTTAGCTTTTATTATCGGAGTTATTTTAGTGATCTGGTTCATGAAGGATGTTTCTGTCTTTTTGCAACTTCCATTATTAAAAGCTTATGGATCGGCTGAATTACTGGATCAAAATTTAATTACATATCGTCCTATGGGTGTTATATCAGTTTACATACAAGTAGCTGTTTTGGGAGGCCTTAGCTTAGCAATGCCGTTTATTTTATATTTCTTAGGTTGTTTTATTGCTCCTGGCTTAACCGATTCTGAGAGAAAGATTTTAGCTCCTAGTTGCTTTGGGGCACTTCTTATGTTCGCTTTCGGTATCTTATTCGCTTTCTTTGTAATTTTGCCCCTAACACTTGGATTCACTGTTCGCTTAAATGAAATGCTCGGGTTTGATCTACTTTGGGCTGCATCTGATTATTATAATTTAGTGGTCTGGTTCAGTTTGGCTACAGGGCTATTTTTTCAGTTTCCTTTGATCATCATTGTGTTGATTTATTTGAATATTGTGCCGATTCGGGTGCTTGAATCATCTCGTGCAGCTGTATTTGTCGGTCTAATGATTTTCTCTGCTTTGGTGACTCCTGGAGGCGATTTCGTTTCACTGCCTGTGATTACAGGTATGATGTATGCCTTGTATGAATTAGCCATTTTTATCGGAGCCAAGATTGATAAACGTAGAGCTAAGATGGAAATGGACTCCATGGATGACCTATAAAGCGAAATGAAAATCTTAGTGACAGGTGGTGGTGGTTTTCTTGGGCGTTATATTGTAGAGGCTTTAATAGTTAAGGGGCATTCAGTAAGCACTTTTGGACGAAGTCCTCAGGATGAATTACAAGCAATGGGCGTAACGGTTATCCAAGGAGACTTACAAAATGGTGAGGCAGTGCGTTTAGCCTGTGTCGGTATGGATGCCGTTTTTCATGTTGCCGCCAAGGCTGGAATCTGGGGAAGTCGTGATTCTTATTTTAACATTAATGTAATAGGGACTAGAAATGTACTCGAAGCCTGCAGGACAAATGGAGTCCAGTATTTAGTGCATACGAGCACACCGAGTGTTGTTTTCAATGGAAAATCTTTCTTAGGGGCAGACGAGTCTTTACCGTACGGTAAAAATTGGCTTTGTCATTACGCAGAAACTAAAGCGATTGCAGAAAAAGAAGTATTGGAGGCACAATCAGAAAGCCTAAAGGTATGTGCCTTGCGTCCTCATTTAATCTTTGGCCCACGAGACTCTCATTTACTGCCTCGAGTCATGGATGCTGTTTTAGCTAAGCGTTTAAAAATAATCGGTACTGGCGATAATCGAGTGGATGTTACTTATGTTGAAGATGCCGCTTTGGCCCATATAAATGCTTTAGATGCTTTGATTGAAGGGAAAGCGTGTGGTAATGCTTATTTCATTTCTCAGGGTGAGCCGGTTATTTTATGGTCTTGGCTGAATCAGATTCTTATTAAACTGGGTATTGATCCGCTAACAAAGCGAGTGCCTCTTAAAGTCGCTTTCTTTATAGCGACAATACTTGAGGCTGTCTGGAAACTATTTGCTATAAAAGGGGATCCACCGATGACACGATTCGCTGCTGTTGAATTGGCTAAAGATCATTATTTTAATATTTCCCGAGCCAAGCAGGATTTAGGCTATTCCCCACAATTCACTATGGATCAAGCTATTGAAAAAACTGTAGACGACTTAAAGCACTATTTGTAGATAGCCATAGCCTTTATTGCTCTCCCTGTATCAATTGTTTTAACGCTTGATCAGAAATAATAGCGACTCCTCGTTTTTGGGCTTTATCAAGTTTAGAACCCGCAGATTCGCCAGCGACGAGATA
>WTIG01000179.1 GCA_011522825.1 Puniceicoccaceae bacterium | reverse complement strand
TCTCGGTAACTGTTTATGCAGGCGCTTTAGTCTTCATGACATTGCTACCAGATACTTTTGGATCCCCTGATAATGCTTTTTGGGTTGGAGCGATTACAACGGTTATCCTAACAGGTATTTATACTATCATGGGTGGCTTAAGAGCTGTTTTGTATACAGAAGTACTTCAAGCATTTGTTTTAATCATTGGTTCTTTCTTCATCACCTTTATAGGATTGGATTTGCTTGGTGGTTGGTCCGAACTCAAGTCGATCCTTGGTGAAAATAAAGACCAATTCAAACTTTGGCGTCCAATTGTTCAAGAAGGCATTCCTTGGTGGAAGAATAATGATTTCCCATGGTTAGGCATTATGATCGCATCACCCGTCGTCGGAATTTGGTATTGGTGTACAGATCAGTATATTGTGCAACGGACACTTGCGGCAAAAAGCCTAAAAGATGCTCGAAGAGGTGCTTTATGGGGAGGCTTTTTGAAAATTTGGCCGGTCTTTATTTTCTTAATTCCTGGCTTAATTGGCTATGCTTTGCACCAAAAAGGCTTGATGGTTATTCCAGCAAAGGCAGAAGGTATTGATGGCGACCAAGTATTTCCTACGATGGTTTCGGCTTTGCTTCCTATTGGCCTAAGAGGCTTGGTTGTCGCAGGGCTTTTATCGGCTTTGATGAGCTCGCTTGCTTCCCTGTTTAATTCTTGTGCGACTTTATTCACCTTAGATATTTACAGTAAACTGAAGCCCAATAAAACTGAAAAACACTATGTTTTCATTGGTCGATTAGCAACAAGCATGGTTGTAATCTGTGGATTAATCTGGATTCCAATTATGAAAGCTATGGCTGGAGGCGGTATTTATAAATACCTTCAGCAGGTACAAGGCTACTTAGCCCCTCCGATCACGGCAGTATTTCTATTGGGTTTATTTTGGAAAAAAACCAACCCAACAGGAGCGTTTGTTGGATTAATCAGTGGTTTCGTTTTAGGAATATTAAAATTATTAATCGAGGCCATCGTTAGCTTTAACAACATACAGTTTGGCCTTTTGAGAAATGTTGCTGATTTTAACTTTCTTTATTATTCAGGTATTCTCTTCTTAATCAGTGTGATTATTATGATCACCACTTCAATAATGACTCAAAAGGGAGAGCCTGAGCAAACAAATGGGCTATCCTATGATACGCTCACCGACGCCGATAAGCGTGAAATTCGTGAAAGTTGGAATCATTGGGATATTTTGGGTACGATAGTTGTTTTGGGTTGCGTTTTAGGAATCTATCTCTATTTCACATATTGGCTTTAGTTAAATAGCTAAAAATCTCAGATCATTCATAAAAAAGCACACTACTCTTAGTGTGCTTTTTTTACGGTTAAAATTAAATAGTTTAGGTAATCATCATAAGCCTTCACCCTGATTTGCAATGCATTGCGAATACCATTTAGCCGAGTCTTTAAGCCGACGCTCCTGTGTTTGGAAATCAACATGAACAATCCCAAATCGCTCTTCGTAACCTTGTTCCCATTCAAAATTATCCATTAATGACCATAGAAAGTAGCCCTTGATAGGGATTCCTTCATTTGCTGCTTTTTTATATTCTTTAAGGTATGATTTGAGAAACTGAATCCTCTGAGGGTCTTTGATTTCTCCTGATTCATCCACCCAATCATGCCCAGACATTCCATTTTCAGTCACATAAATTGGCTTCTTATAACGTTGATAAAAGAATTTGGGAGCCCAATACATGATCTCTGGTGTAACGGGCCATTTAAACGCAGTCACTGGATGACCGAGCGGCCTCTTTTGGCAGACCCAACCAAGTTCCGAATCAGCGATGACAGGAAATCCACTGTATAAATTTAACCCGCAATAATCTACGGGTTCGCTAATAATCGCCATTTCTGCATCGGTATATTTAGGCACATTATTGCCTAATGCTTTTAATCCTTCTTCAGGGTAACTTCCTAAAAATATCGGGTCAGCATACCAGGCGAAATTCCAAAGAGGATTAACTGGGCTGTTCCAGTGATGGTAGAAATGTTTATCTTCCTCTGAACCAAAGACATTAAAAGTGG
>WTIG01000152.1 GCA_011522825.1 Puniceicoccaceae bacterium | reverse complement strand
GTATTGTAGTAGACAACAAAGAGGCACATGAATTGATTTTAAGCGAAGTGGATAAAATATCTCCGCGTTCGAAGTCTAAAGTATTTCATTACAAAGACGAAAAACCTATTTTCGAACAATACAAAGTTGAGGAACAGCTTAACCAAATCTATCAAAGAAATGTGCCCTTACCTTCTGGAGGCGAAATTGTCATAGAAGAAACAGAAGCTTTAATTTCAATCGATGTAAATACGGGCTCTCACAGAAATAGTGAAAAAGATGGTAAAAATTTCATTTTGGCTGTGAACCTTGAAGCGGCAAAAGAAATTGCTAGACAAATTCGCTTAAGAAATATCGGTGGATTAATCATCGTTGATTTCATCGATATGAAGGCGAAAAAGGACAGAGATGCAGTATTTAGAAAAATGAAAAGAGAGGTGGAAAGTGATCGTGCAAAAACACATTTACTGCCAATTTCAAATTTTGGAATCATGCAAATGACTCGACAAAGACATTCTGAAAGTCATGCGAGTAATTTGTTTTCTGGTTGTCCTTATTGCCAAAGCCGAGGAAAGATTAAATCGATTCGTACCGTTACCATTGATATTCAAAGACGTGTACTGCAAAACCTAAAAGAGATTCGAAACCGTGAAGGCATTGAAGATGAAATTCACCTTAAAGTGACATTGCACCCAAGTTGCTTAAGCCAAATAAAAGAGGATGCCCAAGTGCTCCTTGATATTGAACGAAATTATGGCGCTCGTTTATCTTTTGCGCCTAATCCAGCGTTTCATATCGAGAGTTTTGAAATCATCCAAATCAAAAATTAACACCTGTAATTTAAATACTTAGTATTAATTTCTTAAAATCAATTCTTCTCCTGTCACTTATAGTTCCTTGGGTTAGCCTCAACGGGACACAAACAAAAGTGTACTTAGGGATAGATGTATTAGAGGAGAATCGATTTTCTATTCTAAAAGGAAAGCGGGTGGGCATTTTAACCCACCCAGCTGGTGTGAATCGTAGAGGTGTTTCAACCATCGATGTTTTATGCCGCAGTCGATACGTAAAAGTGGTCGCCTTATTTGGACCCGAGCACGGGATTTATGGAAATGAAAAAGCCAATCAACCGATTGATAATCGAATAGACGCAAGAACCAATTTGCCCGTCTATTCACTCTATGGTCGTTACCGAAAACCACAGCCAGAAATGTTGGCCAATATCGATACATTGGTCATTGATTTACAAGATATCGGAGTTCGTTCATATACCTATGTCAGTTGTATGCTCTATGCGATGGAGGCATGCTTTGAAAATAATGTGGAAGTTGTGGTCTTAGATCGCCCTAACCCTTTAGGGGGTCATAAAATTGATGGTCCCTTACTCGATAAAGAATGGAAAAGCTATGTTGGAGCCTTCCCTGTCCCTTATTTACATGGATTAACGATTGGTGAGTTAGCCATATTGGCGAAATCCATGCCAGACTGGATGAATATCGAAAGTAAGATTCGCAAGCAAGGTCGGCTTAAAGTAATCCCGATGCGAGGTTGGAAGCGGTCTATGCTATGGCCACAAACAGGCTTAAAATGGATAGCCACTTCTCCCTATATTCCCAGCTTTTCCTCAGTTCTTGGATATGCAATGACTGGACTTGGTGCACAAGAAGGCAAATTTTCACATGGCATTGGAACTCCTTACCCTTTTCGCTTATTGACCCATAAACAATTGTCCTCAGATACACTGATCAAGCGTTTGCAAGCCCTAGATATAAATGGCTTAGATTATAAAATAATCCGAACAAGCAATGCCAAAGGGGATCCCGTGAGTGGAGTCTACGTTGGTATCAATAATTGGAGAACATTAAAGCCGACAGAATTAAGTTTTTACATGATGCAAATGGCTATCGAATTAGAAAGTCCAAACCCCTTCCAAACAACGACTCGCTCAGATTTATTCAACAAGCATGTGGGAAGCACTCAATGGTGGTCAGAATTAACCCAAAATAAACGTAGGCCAAGAATTGAATACTTTATAAATCTTTGGAAACAACAGCATCAGAAGTATAAGAAAAAAATAGAAAATTACTTAATC
>WTIG01000140.1 GCA_011522825.1 Puniceicoccaceae bacterium | reverse complement strand
CATATAATCATAGCGATGATCATCGCTAAGAATAAAGATAATTCTATTAGGACGAGCTTCTTTGTCTGGCTGATGGTCAAAAGCCAGTAAAATATTGGTAGTACTTATTAAAGTAGTTATTATTAAACTTTTAAGGAGGGTATTTAAATAAAGTGTTTTTATCATTTTATTTTATGCGAATTGTGTATTTTATATTACCTATGAATTTGTATATCTACTTATTTTTTTTGGCAAGCATAGTGTGCATAAATGTGCAAGCAAGCAAATCGCCTAATTTTATTTTCATTCTGACAGATGACCAAGGCTGGAACTCATTGTCAAGTGCCATAGATCCACGGTTCCCTAATGCAAAAAGTGATTTTCATAAAACACCGAATATGGATAAATTGCTCAAAATGGGTGCTAATTTCACGAATGCTTACGCGTCCTCACCAGTTTGTGCACCCTCACGGTATAGTATACAATTCGGCAAAAGCCCTGCTCGTTTGCATAAGACGATTGTTCGAGGTGTGAATAAAGTAGATCATGACCAAATCGGAATTGCCCAGTTGCTTAAAAAAATTAACAAAGACTATTACTGTGCTCATTTTGGCAAATGGCACATTGATCAAACTCCATCTAGGTATGGGTATGATGTTCATGATGGGATTACAAAGAACAAAGAAGGCAATTTTCATCATGATAATAGTCGTAAGCAGTGGGGAGGGTATGCGGAGGAAGATCCCAAACGAATCAATAGTTTAACGAATAAGACAATTGATTTTATTAAAGACTCTTTAAATCAAGAGCGTCCATTTTTTGTTCAGTTATCGCATTACGCAGTTCATTCTGATATAGTTTACAGCAGTGAAAGTTTTTCAGAAATGCTCTTAGAGATGCCTGGATCGACGCATGATAATATTGCTTATGCAGCTATGATAATGGATCTGGATAAGTCAATCGGACAAATTTTAGACGCGTACGAATCCTTAGACCTAAATGAAAATACCTATATCATATTTACTTCAGATAATGGCGGTATGCCAGTCATACCTTTGCAAGTGAATAGAGGTAGGCCGTACAAAAAAGGATTAAATGATCCCTTAGTGAGAGGTAAGTGGGATCTTATGGAAGGAGGGATACGAGTTCCTTTTGCAATCGCTGGGCCGAATATTAAAAGTCGATTGATTTCTCATACGCCTGTAGTCGGTTATGATTTATTTCCCACTATCGTTGATTTAGCAGGTCCAAAAATAAATAACTTAGATATTCCGAATGATTTAGATGGGGGTACTTTGGTTCAGATTTTGAACGGTGATGACAGTGCAAAGGTTAAGCGAAATACTCAAGGTATTGTTTTCCACTTTCCCCATTACAATGTTTGTGGTTTGAACGAACCTCACTCTGCATTTAGAACAGAAAATTTTAAATTAGTAGAGTTTTATACCTCAAAGCGAAAGCTTTTGTTTGATATGCGAACAGATATCAGTGAAATCAATGATTTATCAGAGGAAAGACCCGATTTAGTCGCACAGATGAGCCGTACTTTAAATGAGTATTTGAGTTCAGTTGAAGCAGAAGTGCCCGAAGAAAGCTTTTCATGGAAGAAAGTAGGCCAGGGTGGTTCAGTAAAAACCTTATTTTTTAAGCGATACGACTGAGACTATTTTAATTTTGACCTATTGGTTAATGGATCCGGCATAGATTCTAAAGTCTGAGTAAAGATTGATTTTAGGTGTGACAATCTTTCGGGATACTGCCTGAGCAAATTTGTTGTCTCACGAGGATCTTTATCTAGGTTAAAAAGATAGTCTTCACCTTTATGATTTACGATCAGCTTCCAGCCATCTTTGAGAACGGCTCCTGTATTTTTGCCAATTCTTCCTCCGGCCCAAAAGAAATGATCTCTCGAAATTTCTGATTCTTTATTCTTTAGTAGCGGTAACAGATTAACTCCTTCAAATGTTCCAGAATGGGGTAAATCGATTCCAGCTATTGCAGATAAAGTTGGGTATATATCTAAAGATGAAATGGGTACATTTGAAGTCTCGCTCGAATGGATAACACCTGGCCAAGAGATAATGAAGGGTACCCTAA
>WTIG01000116.1 GCA_011522825.1 Puniceicoccaceae bacterium | reverse complement strand
CTGCTGGAGTCATACGTGCAGCTTTTGCTGCGGGTACGCATTTTGGGTACTTGCCTTTCTTCGAAGTCTTACGACCACAAGGCATATATCCCCCGCCCTTTTTAGGACGGGAGATATCTACCCAGCTTTCTTTGAACCACTTAGTAAGGCCGCCCTTTGGCTTAGCCATTCCACTTAACCCACGCCCAGTGAGCTGCAGCGCCTAATACAAATCCTAATACCCATTCCATGATTATCTCCCCATGCGGTATGAACCGCCTCGGCTCTTGTACGTCTTAACGAGCCATCCGTTTGCATACGCCGAGGGATATACTTTGAATTTTCGTTTTGCCTCGGCTTTTACTCGTGCATACAACTTTTTGTTGGTAGGCACAGGTCTCTTTTTAGCCGTTTTACGCTTACTTTTACGTTTGACCGCCATTTAATTCTCTATACCAAATAATCGCTTTGGTACACGTTAGTACTTGTGGTAAGCTTTCCATTCTTATCATAAGTAGTAACTTCATAAGTAGTGCTGGTTACTTTTTCAGTGTTAGGGTAAGGCCCGTCCAGTACTTTATACACTGTATGAGTAGCTACAGTAGTAACTGGTACTACGGGCCCTACACTATCCACAGTTACAGGGATTGCATCCGCAAGACTTGCAGATCGCTTTTACCTTTTTCATCCTCGCTTACCTCGCTTCTTTTTCATAATTGCTTTTTGCAAAGCCATAGGAAGCTTCTTCTGCTTGGCTGTTAAGCCCATAGACTTTTTCTTCTTACCGCCTTTCTTTGCGGGGCGTCCCCGCTTTTTACCGTAAGTACCTTTACCTGCTGGCATTAGTCTTCCTCTGCAATAGCCTCTTCCATGCTATCGTATTCCCGAACCTCGGGTAAGGGGAGCTCCTCGGGAGTGTGGAGCTTCCAATCTGGCTCTTCTGACATGGGGATGCCTGCTGCATCGTGTGCTTCTTTTTTTGTATTAAAGCTACGTTGTACACCTGGACGCTTTCTCCAGACCCATTTTCCGTTGCGCTCAAAAATTTCCATTGTTATTCCATTAGTAATGTAACAATTACGCCTGCGAGGAAGAGTATCATACTTCCTGCGCCTACTAAAAGACGGCTTTCCATACGCTTAATGCTGTCTTCGATTTCCATGAGGCGATTAAAAGTAGTTTTCCATCGCTCTTCACACTGTACTTCGTGCTGAGCCATTTCTACTTCAATCTCTCGAACTCTATCATTCAGTTCCATTTAGAAGTTTCTCCATGAGTTTGCCATAATTACCTTGCCCAAACGGTAGAGCTGCATCATTGATCTGAACATTTGTTTGATTCTTGATGTTGGTTGACTCGGCTTTTACTAACTCAGCTTGCGCTTTGATCTCGTCCATGCGCATTTTGTGGGCCATCTGTAATAGATCTGCTAAGTCTTTTGAAGAGTAAACACCAGTTTCCTGAGCTTCTTCAAGTTTACTTGCAATCATTTCATCTAGTACAGATGCAATGTTATTTTTATTGCGATATCCCATGTCGAGATAAACAGTGTCGATATACTTCTTCACTTCGCGCTTGTTGAGCAGGTCAACCACTTTGTTTTCAGGAACACCCATAAAGTCGCAAACAGCACGGATATTACCATACTGTAAATAGCAATTTGCCACTTCAAGACCTTCCGGCGATATTGTCGTTACTTCTTTACCCATTTTGCAATTTTACCCCATGGTACGTTCGAAGTCAAGAGTTATTTTTGGTACCTTAGTCCGCTAACGGATTGTCCAAAGCTTTTTGCAGTTTTTCCTGGAGATCAGATTCAAGTTTTTCCATGTCGGCTTCAATCCTGTTCTCTACGTTGCGCATCGTATCGCGCACATCTTTTTCAGTCTCACGAGTAAGATCAGATACTTCTCGAAGTCTTTCATCTATATCTGTCTGCAAGTCTTTCATGCGAGCACTTGTACTATCTGTTACTCGCTCAATACGAGTAATGTCATCTTTCAGTCCGTTTTTGATATCGCGTGTATAATCAATCGCTTCATCAAGTTTAATTTCTATTTGTGCGTTTCGTGCTTCGATAACACCTACATCAATATTTTG
>WTIG01000049.1 GCA_011522825.1 Puniceicoccaceae bacterium | reverse complement strand
TTCTAATAATGGTTTAAAAACGCCTTTCGAAGCTGTGCTTGTTGATCTGACTAATGCAAATTATGCCCATCTTGCTTTAGAAAATATTGAAAATAACGGTCTTGAAGCAGTTAGAGATGATATGAAAACGGCTATGAATACTTGGGCAACTACTGAGTGGTCAGGGAGCTTTTCTTCACTTACAACCGAAGCAATTAGCAACGTAGATTCAGATGAAGACGGGGTTGCAAGTAATGATGAAATCGTAGATTACTGGGTGGATAATTACTTGGATCTTTCTGAAGCAGATACTGAATTAGAAAAACTTTATGAATTAGCCAAATTTGGAGGCAGAGTTCAAAATTTCTTAAAGGAAAGTCATTCAAATTATAATCAGAATAATGGCTACAGTTACTTGTGGGGATTTTCAGGGATGGGAGATCCAATTTACAATGCGCTCACGGATTCTAATCTTGGTGCACCTCAAAATAATGCGAGTACTCAAATTTTTGAATTAGATCGTTATGTTAATGTACCACAGTATAGAGAGCAAATCAGAGATTGGGATCAAGCTGATAGTACATTTGACGCAAACAATTACCTGTCCATTGAACAAAAATTTGCTGATGATGATTCCTTATTGGCTTTTATGGGAATCGGTGATCCTGATAAAGTGTCTCAAGAGGGCGACGAATTTTTTATCAACATAGATAATTTTTCATTAGAAGAGGACGGTGAAAGACTTATTTATGATTCAATTCCGACTTGGTTACTTAAAGGTACTGGAGGTGTTGAAAGAGAAATGCGTGCTTTGCCTCAAGTTGAATTATATGATATTAATACAGCTAATAATGATCCAACTTCTGGAGGTTATGATGGCCAATTAAATGTAAATAATGATACAGAAGTTGATTTGCAGAGAAGGGCCATGGCAAAAAGGATTTATGATTATTTAGTTGATGAAATTAATGATCCAAACAGCGACTCAGAGTTTTGGGACGGCACTAAAAAGATTTATGACTTTTTCAAATACGAATTGCATAACAACAATGATTATGGATGGATGTGGGAACAACACATTCAGCCTGGGCTTCTTTCAAAGCTAGATGCTATTGTAGAAGATACTGAGTATTTGACCGATGAAAAAACTTTTGTGGATCTTAATGGAGATGGTGTTAAGGATGAAACATTACCTTCAGTCTTAAAAAGTTCTGGAGAGATATTGGAGCCATTTATACGAAGAGAATGGAAAAAATCCAACAACAGAGATAGCAATAAATCTGCAAGGATAACTTTTAATTATGACCTACCCAAAAATAAAATTGAGCTAATTCCCGGTGAGCAAAAATTCTTGCTAGGTATAGATCTTGATCGAAGAAATGCATCAAGAAGTGAAGAGCAGCTCGTAAGTCAGAATGTACGAACTTGGGGAGACTTAAACAATCTGTATTTAAGAACAGATATTTTTTCCGATTATGTTCCGTTATCGGATGTTATAAATCAAACTGAAGGAGAAGCTGCTTTTTTTGATTATATTACTCAGGGACATCAATCCCTAGGAGCACCTAATTGGATTACAAATAATAAAATTCCTTACGGGGAAGAGAATCTAGCAAAATGGGCAAATGTTTATTTAGCGGATGCAGTCGTTAAGTCTAATGGTCTTTGGCTTGCTGCATCAGGATCCTTTAATAACGGAAAGCTTCGTACTTTATTTGGAATCAGGCGCGATCACATAAGAACTGAAAGTGA
This sequence comes from Puniceicoccaceae bacterium, assembly GCA_011522825.1. Classification (GTDB taxonomy): domain Bacteria; phylum Verrucomicrobiota; class Verrucomicrobiia; order Opitutales; family Coraliomargaritaceae. Next base: position 349 of record WTIG01000049.1, on the reverse strand, counting down.
ATATTCAAGGTTTACGCTAAGAGCCGTTAAAGCTGGAGATACTGATTTTGGGGCCAATACAGAAATTAAAAGTCAAGATCTGGACGAAACAATTTATTGCCCATCAATAGGCATGCTCTATTGGCTGACTAAAAATATCGCAATATTTGGAAATTATTCAGAATCAGTGATTTCACCAAATGGGTTTCAATTCGATGTTTTCGGTGATATTACTCCTCCTGAGACAGGACAAGGTAAAGAAATAGGTTTCAAAGTAAGTAGTGCTGATAATGTACTCAATGGCCAATTGACTGTTTTCAGTATTGATAAGAAAAATGAACAAAGGCAGAACATTAGTTGGCCAATGCTA
>WTIG01000214.1 GCA_011522825.1 Puniceicoccaceae bacterium | reverse complement strand
TCAAGCAGAAAGAATAAGGAACATTGAGGACGGAATTGTAGGTCTTCTTTCTAGAGATAAGACATTAAGAAATGTAATTGCTAGCACAACAGCAACTCAAGCTCAAAAAGAAGCGGCTATAATAACCGCAATACAAAGAGAGAATCAGCTACTAAGAGATCAAGCAGCTTTGAGGAGAAGTCTTGCCGCCTCTGCTTTTGCAGGAGGTGTTGGAGGCTTCAATTCTGGCACTGGTATGTTTACTAGAGGTAGGGGCAGAAAAGCATTTGCTTCAGGAGGTAAAGTAACAGGAGGGTCAGGGATTAAAGATGATGTTCCTGCAATGTTGACTGCTGGTGAATTTGTCATGCGTAAAAGCGCTGTTGATAAATTCGGTGTGGGCTTCATGAGGCAGATAAATAATGGCGCTCTTGGAATGAATCAAGGAGGATTTGTTCCTAATTATAGTGCTGCTGGTTCTGCGGGGCGTCCATTATCTGCTTTAAAAAAGATAAAAAACCCAAGCGCAGAGGTTCGAGCGTTAATTGCACAAAAAGAAGCTGCAAAAAAATCTAAACAGGCACAAAGGCTAATGATAAACCCAAGAGGTTCTGCTATTCTCGTTCCTCAAATTGGCCTTACTGATACTCAAACTATCAAAAAAGGATATCAAGGAAGCTTTAGACAAGGAGCCAAAAGTTTCCCTTTTGAATTTACTTCAAGAGTTGGTATTTACGGACCCAAAGTGCCAAAAGCTGTCGATCAAGCAGCAGACCCACAAGATGAAAGATTAAAAAAATCAATAACTAGAGGTGTTTCTACTTCTGCTGCAAATTATGCTGGCTTATTGAGGCCAACTTTAGGTAAACCTGCTCCTAGTGCAGTTTTAAGAAACATGAAGGTTCAGGGTGGAGGAAAGGGAGCTTTAAATGCTATTGTTGGGGCGGCTTTTGAAGCGGCTGTTAGTGTAGGACTTGGAATTAGCCCTGCTAAAAATACCGAGGGTGGTGATTTTGATGTTAAAAATCAAAGCGCTACAGTTATGGACGATACAAGAAAATTGTTTGGTGTCCCTAAAGGTGTTAACTTAATGGACTTTAAGGTAAGTTCTAGTCTTGGTAATATAGCTAGCTTTGCTAAAAAACTAAAAAACCAAGGTAGAGCAACAAAAGGCATGAAGATGGGTGGACTTGTTCCTAATTATGCTGGTGGACCAGTTCCAGCATCTATGATTAGAGTTCACAAAGATCCAGTTTCAGGACAACCTTTAGCTGTAACAAACACTCGCGATGAGCCAAGAGGATTAAGAGATGCTATAAAAAGAGAAAAAGCTGGAATAGGAATGACTATGGGTGGAATAGTTCCAAACTATGCTGAACCAAAAACTGGAGGTGGAGGAGGAGCCTTATTTGGATTATTTGCTCTACAAGGCATTCTGCAAACATTTTCTGCTAGCATGAGTCAAAATACAACATCTATAGAAGCAGAAACGGAGGCTAGAATAGATTACATAAAGGCAAACGAAAAAGATTTCAGAACAAGACAAAATGCTATAACTTCAGAAGAAAAGCTTGCGTCGGCAACAGCAGATACGACTACTGCGCTTCAATCTTTTCTTGGAGGGTTAAATATTGCTACAACTGCATTAATTACTTTAGGAACTCTCAGAGAATTAGGAGGAGGAGCTGTTGTTTCAAAGATTGCTGGCAGTGGACTTGCAAGAGGTGCTGCTGCTTCACCTGTAGGTCAATTTTTCAGTGGCAGAAAAGCAAAAATGGCAACAGCCGCCAGATTAAAAGGGCAAGAGGGTAGGATGATCAAAGCGCAAAGAGCAGGAAGAGTATCTAGCGCAGTGAGAGGAGCAGGAGTAGTAGGTGCTGGCATAGGTGTTATTCAAACAGGAAGAATACTTGCTGATGATAGTCTTACAGGAAAACAAAAGGCAAGTGGAGTAAGTGGAATAGGAGGAGGTGTAGCTGGAGGTATAGCAGGGGTAAAAGTAGGAGCGATGGCTGGATCTTTTGCAGGTCCAATAGGAACTGTAATAGGAGGAGCTGTAGGAGGTATAATAGGTGGAGCAGTAGGTTCTTTAAGTGGCACTAAACTATATAAATTTATT
>WTIG01000144.1 GCA_011522825.1 Puniceicoccaceae bacterium | reverse complement strand
TCTTCTAAGTGCTACGCTAATTAGGCAAATAATACCACCAATTAAAGCGTAGGTTGAAGGTTCCGGTACAACGGCAAAGTCACTGTTATGATCAATAACAGCCCAAACTACATTTGTGTCAGGATCTCCACCATGATCGCCAACTCTAATAGTACCTGCTTCTTTTGTAAGACCGGCTATAGATGTAGCTGTTCCAGCGATATAATCCTCTACTGTACTAATAATAGCCTGACCAATAACACCGTGTTCGTGGTGACGATTAGGATTATCTGGCATATTATCATAATTACCTTGTACAGCGTGTACCCATCTATCACCGTCACCAACAGTAGTAGGATCTCCGTCGATGGATGTATTAAGCCATCCAAGGAATAAGCATCCATTGATAAGTTCCTCTAATTCTGTAAGGCTATAAGTGGCATCAAAATCTGCTTGAGTATAGTTAGATGCTAAAACAAAAGGATTAGTTTTTACACGTCCATCAGCTGTTGCTGCTTGGATACCCATGCCGTGTAGCCTCATAACATTACCAACAAGTGGGGATCCACCAATGGGTGATGTCTCATCATGATTATTTTTGTGGCTACCCCATTTTTCAGCATCTGATTTACTTCTGAAAGAAATATCTATGTTCATGTTAGTCCCAGTGGCACCACCAAAGATTTCAAACTTCTCATTTCCATTACCTGTACCTGCACCGACGCCAGTAACTGTATCGTCAGAACCTAGGGAATATGATTTTGTGGTACCAAATGCATTATAGCCTTTTGCGCCGGCACCTCTAATATCACTTTGTGCGAAACTCTTAAGCGCCTTACCATTTTTATTGTGATCAATCGGCATTTTCTTAGCATTGAGGAAAGCATTAGTATTTGGATCATAGTCAACTCTACCATGTTGACCGTCAGAGCGGAAGAAGCTACTTTCATCTGTGAAGAAATTATTAGCATCTTCAAAATAATTTTTATTATTGAAAATATTAGTTACGTTCCAATCGAAATCGGCAGTGTTTCTGATCCCCGCAACAATCTCTTGAGCATTCTCACTAGCTTGAGTGGGCAATATTCTAGCTGCTTGTAAACTAACTGTAATAGTAGAAGTAGCTAATAATAGGTAGGGTAAAAATTTCATGCCTAAATTTCACTTCATTTCAATGGTTTGTCAACAATTTTTGTATTTTTTTTAAATAAAAAGAATATAATATTAATTGGTTGTACGACATAATGTCCCTATTTGTCCTGAACCCTTATTTAAAGCACTTAGGGGAGATACTCACTATATCCCTATCTGAATTAGAAGGCGATTATATGTTGGGTAGAATTTAATAGCCGAGAACTGATTAAATGCCTTAGGTCATTTAAATTGTCTGACCATACTCGCTCTCCATCTGAGGCTACATTTTACAATAAAAATGTGTCTGGATTTTGTTTGGCATTTGGGGTTATTGGCATCTATACCCCATTAATATTGGTACTCGGGGAGGGACTTGAACCCTCACGCCTTGCGGCACCAGAACCTAAATCTGGCGTGTCTGCCAATTTCACCACCCGAGCAAGTTGAAATTTAATAGCAATCGAGAAAGATCAATTTTGTCAACGTGAATTCTTGAAATAGAGAATTCTTTAGATTTTAAGCTCCTTTTGCAAATGGTCAGTACTGTTTTTTGAGGCATCCTGAAAGTGTTGTTTTTGGTATACGATAAGAGAATCACCATCTTTGATTTGATTTTCAAGTGATTCTTTTAGGTCTATGGGTTTGGCTTGTTTGCCCTTAAGTATTACTAGAGGAATCGTATCAGGAATTTCAAAAGAAGTGGCATCGTTTACGCTAATAGTTTCTATTGTAAAATTACGTTTGATTAATTCGCTGCTTAAAACGGCTGGAGGATCTAAATTTCCAAAGATTGGTTGACCAATAATATTGGTGATAGAAGGGGCATAGTCTGCAGGAATCCATCCATAAACAATGTCACGGCTTAATTGCTCTGCCCATCGTTGCATAAGCAGCTGGTTCAGTTCGCTATTGTCTGTAAGGGCTAAAACGAAACCCGTTCCGAAGAGTGATTGCTCTTCTTCGTAGAGTTCCTCGGCTTCCATACCATCGCAAAGCAAGGCTTTAAGTCCTTGTTTTTTGGCTAGTTTTACATTGGTTGGATTTGTATCTAGAAGGATGATTGAACGTTCTTCATGGGAATCCATCGCTTGTGCGAGTTCTCGGCCAAAACGATGGGCACCAATGATTATCCAGTCATTAGGATCGGGCCTTTGCAGTCGTAATAGCCGTGCAACGATTCCAGAAGACATTCCTTGAAGTAGGACCGTTGTGCAAATGACTGAATAGACAAAGGCTTCCATAAGAAGCGGGTCCCCAATGGGGTTTTCCTTACTTTGTAAAGAAATAGCGAATAGTGAAGCCATAGAAGCGGCCACAACTCCTCTTGGTGCGATCCAACTTAATAAAAGTTTTTCGCGAAAGTTAATCTGAGTTTTGTAAGAAGATAAAAAGACGCTTAGTGGACGAATGATTAAAATAACGGCAATCAGTACCCATAATCCACCTTGAGAGAAAAAGTGTTTGAATTGATGGATTTCAAGTCGTGCCACTAAAACTAAAAATAAGAGCCCAATGAGCAAATCAACGATTTCTGCTTTGAAGGCCTTAATCTCTTTCAATCGGTGGGGCTTTTTGATGCCGACTATGATTCCCGCTATAGTGACAGATAGCAGTCCTGCTTCAGGCTTAATTAGTTCGGTTAAGCCAAAGATGAACATAGCACTGGCAAGAGCGAAGGCATTGATTAAAGTATCAGGTATCCATTTCCGCTCCATGCACAAGTAGATTAAATAGCCACCAATGCTTCCAATCAGTAAGCCACTCAAAATGCGAATCATGAAATTAGGAAGGGCTACCGTTCCACCGCCTTCAACAACCCATTCGAAACACAGAATAGCAATGAAAACACCTATCGAGTCAATGAGAACACCTTCCCAATGAAGGATGTTAGCAATGCGTGACTGGATTCGTATTCTCCTCAGCAGAGGAACGATCACAGTCGGGCCAGTGACGATCACAAGACTGCCCATAAGCAAAGCAAATGAGATATTTGTTTTGAATACAAAAACAATACAGATAGCGATGCCGATCCAGGTAATCAGAACACCTACGGTGAGCAGGCGTTGAATAATCACTGAGGTTTGAGTGAATTCTCTAAGATCTAGGGTCAGGCCTCCTTCAAATAATATAATGGCAACAGCTAAAGAAATGAAGATCGGTAAAAAATCACCGAGTGCTTTAGGGTCAAAGAGATTAAGTCCTTCGGGTCCAAATAGAAAACCACCAAGCAATAATAAAACTAATGTTGGTAGATGAGTTTTGCGAGATAAGCTTGTTAGAAAGCAGCCAGCACCAATGGCAAAACAGAGAGACCATAATGCTGAATTATTTCCAGTAACTGCAATGAGGAATGAATCAATCATCAAGCATTTGGCACATGCCAAGGGCGGGGTTATCTTCGCTAGTGTGCCCTACGATAACCGCTGGGACACCAGCAACGCTTTTGTGTGGGGGGACATCTTTTACGACTACGCTTCCAGCTCCGATTTTTGCGCATTCACCGATGGTTACATTACCTAAGATTTTTGCGCCTGCTCCTAGTAAGACGCCTGATTTTATTTTAGGATGACGGTCGCCTCTTTCTTTGCCAGTTCCGCCTAAAGTTACTTCATGCAAAATGGAAACATTGTCTTCGATGACTGCCGTTTCTCCGGCGACAAAGCTGGTAGCATGATCGAGTAAAATACCACAGCCAATTTTTGCCGCTGGATGTATATCCACTCCGAATCGTTCAGAAACAAGACTTTGTAGGTAACAGGCAAAATCTTTACGCCCTTGTTGCCATAAATGATGACTGAGTCGGTAACAAATCAAGGCCTGAAATCCTTTAAAATAGAGTAGGGGAAATAGTATGTGAGGACAGGCGGGATCTCTTTCCTTAACTGCAAGCATATCACAAGCAATCGATTGCAAAATATTGGGGTCTGCAGTGAAGGCGTCTGAAAATTCTTTTCTCAGTACATCAATGGATGCAGTTTCATTAACCAGTTTTCTCGTGATGCGATAACTTAAGCATTCGCCAAATGAATCGCGTTCTAAGATGGTTTCATTCAAGAGCGTTGAGAGGGCGGGTTCTTTAGCTTTTAAAGAATTGGCGAGTGCCAGTAGTTCATCCCAATGAGATTTTAAATCGATGTTACGCATAAAACTTATCTTAATTAAACCTATTCCTTGATAATCAACTCTGCTTCGAGGTAAAGCATACTTTTTTACATTTGCTCAGATTTCTTATTGATTCGATTTATGAGAGTCGCATATATGGTGTAAAAAATTAATTATGGCAACAGGACTCTTATTTTCAGGACAGGGCGCTCAATTCGTAGGAATGGGGCAAACTTTATGTCAAAATTCAGAATTAGTGGATGATTTATACACATCAGCCAATTCGATTCTCGGTTGGGATTTAAAACAAATTTGTTTTGAAGGACCGGATGAAGCATTGACTGAGACACGAGTATGTCAGCCTGCATTATATGTTCAAGGTTATGCTCTATATAAGCTTTTGGAAGCTAAAGGGTATTTAAAAGATATTGGTGTAGTCTTTGGTTTAAGTCTTGGTGAGTTGACTGCATTGGCGGTGGCTGGTGTTTACGATTTTGAAACAGGGCTTCGTTTGGTAGCTGAGCGTGGACGTTTGATGCAAGAAGCCTGTGATGCTACAGAAGGAGGCATGGCAAGTGTCATAGGTGGCGAAGCTTCAGCCGTGGAAGATTTATGCGATCGTTTTGACATCCAAATAGCGAATTTAAATTGCCCTGGTCAGATTGTTATTTCTGGAGAAAAAGCAAAAGTAGCGGATGCGGTCGAGGCGGCAAAAGATAAGAGCATGGGCTTTAAGTTAGTTCGTCCTTTGAATGTTGCAGGTGCCTACCACAGTCGATTGATGGATTCAGCTAAGACGGCTTTTGCCTCTTTTATTGAACCATTTGAATTCAAAAGCCCTGAGTACCCTGTGTATACAAACGTTACTGGTGATTTAATCTCAGAGCCTAAAGCGATCAAAGATGCTTTGGTGCAGCAAATTGTTTCTTCGGTTCGTTTTGAAGAATGTATTACTGGATCAAGCCAAGCTCTAAATATTGATAAGTATGTTGAATGTGGTCCGGCAAAAGTGCTCGCAGGTTTGGTACGAAGAACGGATAAATCAATTGAAACAGAATCGGTTTCCGAGTATTCAGATATTGAAGGATTATTAGCGGATTCTTAAACAGCGAAGAGAACGGAATCGTCTGCTAAATGTTTTATCAAATCAAGGATACCTAAATTTGGTAATCACTTGCACCTGAATCTAAGTGTAAACCACATTCTCGCTTTATTCCATTAAAACGGGTTTCTTCTGCAGTCATGTTGTCCTTTAAAGGGCTTGAGCTATGCCAATCGCCAACGGACACATAGCCTTTTTCCCAAAGCGGGTGGTAGGGTAGATTATTTTCAGTAAGGTACTTATAAATAGTGGCATCATCCCAATCAATAATTGGGTAAATTTTGGTCACTTTGTTTTGCTGGTGAACTGCCGACAGGTTTCTTCGGCTTTGTGATTGCTGTCGCCTGAGTCCCGAAAGCCATGCTTGAGCTTTGAGTTCAGTAATAGCTCGATTCATAGGCTCGATTTTATTCATTTTGTTATATTGATCGAGGCCTGCTTCCCCTTGCTCCCAAAGTTTGCCGTATCGTTCTTCTTGTTCTTTTGAGGAAAGGGTCGCACGGTAAGTCAGTAAGTTTAAATCTAATCGCTTGGTTAATTCTTCAGCCAAGGCATAGGTTTCAGGAAATAAGTAACCTGTATCAATGAAGATAACTTTAATATTAGGTATTTGTTGAGTGACTAAGTGTAATAAAACGGCACTTTGGATTCCAAAACTAGTACTCATAACGAGCGAATCCCCATAGGTATTTTTTGCCCATTGGATACGTGCAATGGCAGTACTACCTTCTAAATCTGGGTACGATGAAATGCCTGTTTCAACTGTTGAAGTTTTTTCCATAAAACTCTATTTATGAGTTTATTACTCAAAAAGTCAACTTAACATCGTTTGATAATTAAGAAAGCGGTAATTCAATGACCTGCCAGGGAAGTCCATAGTTATTGAGGGCTTCCATAAAGGGATCGGGGTCCATTTGTTCCATATTCCAAACACCTGCTTTTTTCCATGCTTGGCTAAGAATCATTTCTGCACCAATTCGTGCAGGAACACCAGTCGTGTAGCTAATCGCTTGGCTAAAGACTTCTTTATAGGATGCCTCATGGTCGCAAACATTATAAATGAAAATGCGTTTTTTCTGACCGTCTTTGATTCCAGTAATATCGCAACCGATACATGTTTTACCCTTGGTTCTAGGTCCTAAGCTTGCGGGATCTGGTAAAACCGCCTTCAAGAATTCAATCGGTTGAATCGCTTGCCCTTTAAAATCAATCGGCTCTATCGAAGTCATGCCGATATTTTCAAGAACTTTTAGGTGAGTCAGATATTTCTCAGAGAAAGTCATCCAGAATCGAATTTGTTTTAAATTCGGAATGTTCTGAGAAAGTGACTCCAATTCTTCATGGTACAACAAGTAAGCATCTTGTTCCCCAACCACGGGAAAATCATATTTTTGATGCAGGCTCATGGCTTCAATTTCTATCCATTGTCCTTCTTTCCAGTAGCGTCCATTTTGAGTGATCTCCCGTATATTAATTTCGGGATTGAAGTTAGTCGCGAAGTGATATCCGTGATCGCCCGCATTCGCATCTAAAATATCGATGGTTTCGATTGAATCAAAAAGGTGTTTTTGTGCATAAGCACAAAATACATTCGTTACCCCAGGATCAAAGCCAGATCCCAGAAGTGCCGTTAAGCCAGCTTCCTTAAAGCGGTCTTGATAGTCCCATTGCCATTTGTATTCAAATTTGGCTTCGTTTGGCGGTTCATAGTTTGCCGTATCTAAATAATCCACCTTCGCTTCTAAACAGGCATCCATCAAAGGAAGGTCCTGATACGGTAGTGCGACATTGATCACTAAATCCGGTTTTTCTGCTTTTAAAAATTCACTGGTACTTGAGACATCATCGGCATCAATTGAATAGGTTTTTATCGTACGACCCGTTTTTTCGTACACGGTTTTAGCAATGGCTTCACATTTGCTTAAGGTTCTTGAAGCCAATACTATCTCGGAAAATATATCTGGAGATTGTGCACATTTGTGTGCGACCACATTGCCAACTCCTCCAGCACCTATAATGATTACTTTTGACATACCGTATCATAAGTATTTTAAGTATGATTTAATCAAGTTTTAAAACTGTAAAAATACATTTTTTAGCGATGAATTTCGATCAAGAAATTACCTTAAATAGAGACACTTTAGCCACTATTATCCCAGCTGGTGAAGAGCATACAATTCCCGCGGGTACAGTTGTAACGATATCTCAAGCTTTAGGCGGTGCGGTTACTGTTCGTACAGCAGAGGGTTTGTATCGAATCCCTAGTAAGGACTGGGATGCATTAGGGGCAGAACTCAAAGAGTATTTAGATGAAACAGCCACGCAAACCACTCACAACCAATCAGATAAACCTTTTTCTGAAGATTTAGTGTGGGATGCATTGAAACAGTGTTTTGATCCAGAAATCCCTTTAAATATTGTTGATTTGGGCTTAATTTATGATTTGAGAATTTCTGAGCCCAGTGAATCGGGTACCTATCAAGTGAATGTACAGATGACCTTAACAGCCCAGGGTTGTGGAATGGGACCTGTGATTGCAGATGATGCAAAAAAGCAAATTGAATTGATTCCAGAAGTTGAGTCAGCAGAGGTATCGATTATTTGGGAGCCACCATGGAATCCGCATATGATATCTGAGCCAGGTCGCAAGCAACTTGGTCTCGAATAAATCTTATTCAATCTATCGCTTAAAGCGTTTCTTTAGTTTTTCGCTAGATTTACTTGGGCTTTGGAGTGTTTCTATTTTTTGTCCTTGAATTGGTTTTCCTTGATACATGCCTCCAGAGAGAATCGCATAAAAGCTTCCAACACGCACTTTACTCTTTAATTTAACAGGTATGACGGGGCTTTGATCGTTTAGATAAAGGATCACATTTGCATCTGGACTCTTTTTAAATACCCCACGCAGACCCTGCGGGTCTATATTAATAACTTGAGATTGAAATTCACCAATTTCAGTATTAACGGTTTGCATTTCTACATAGGATGATTCAATGGGAACGATTTGTCCGCCATCAGTAACATTTTGGAGAAATGTTGGATTGGATTGAAAATCATTTTGGCAAATCGCCAGAATTAAACTCAGTGGATCTTGTAAATTAGGTTCAATATCAATAGGCGATAATTGTACCTGATTTTTCTCTTCAATGATTTGATTTAGCTGATAGTTAAAGCGTACCAAAGAATCCCTTTGTTTTCCACCTTCATTCGAATTTTTCTTATAGCTTGAAGGCTTAATATGGTCATCTATTT
>WTIG01000083.1:4698-8612 GCA_011522825.1 Puniceicoccaceae bacterium | reverse complement strand
GGATTAGGTTTAGATAATAATGATGGCCATAAACGAATCACTCAAGCCGAACGATTTTCTATTGTCGGAGGCAATGAAGAAACCCACCATACTTTGACTGAGGTAGCTATAAAAACCTTCGAAACTTTAGACAAAAAAGGCAAAACCTTAGACACAGTAGAAAAGGAAGAATTAAATGATATTATTCATAATTCATTGCAATAAATAAACACTTTGTCATTAACAAACCAAATACTATCATCCATATAAAATAATCATTATGTCAGAAAACATTACAGATCTCGATCAGAGTAATTTTGAAGCCTTCATTGCTTCATCAAACGCAACCGTTTTGGTAGATTTTTGGGCTCCATGGTGTGGACCCTGTAAAGCAATTGCTCCTATCTTAGAAGAACTCGCAAGCGAAATGCCAGATACGGTAAAAATTGGTAAAGTAAATGTTGATAATAATAGCGAGCTTGCTAGCCAATACGAAGTAAGGGCTATACCAACAATTAAAATCTTCAAAGATGGAAAAGTAGCCGATACAGTAGTAGGATTATCTTCAAAAGAAGACTTAACCAGTCGCTTAAGCTAATACGCACGAATCTTACAAAATTTCTGATTAGCTCGTTAAGTCATCAACGAGCTTTTTCATGATCCCATCAAAAGACCCATTCGTAAAAAATACAATGACCGAAGGTTTTCGGTTCTGTGCTCTATCCTTCAAAAACTGATCTAAATAAAGGTGCAACTGATCATTTTCTTCAAAAAATTCAGCGATACTATTGCCCCTAAAGCCTTGGATCTCTTTTACCATTTTCAAGCGATCTAAATAGCCATCCTTCGATGCTTCTTTCTTTTTCTTAATCGCCCCTATGAGGACTGCATCTGCTTTAGATAAAGCTTCAGTAAACTCTGATTGAAAAAGATGGCTCTTTGAAGTATTACTTCTTGGTTCAAAACAAGCGATGATTTCATGTTCTGGGAAAATACGTCTTTTGGATTCCAGAACGCCTGCAATAGCACTTGGATGATGGGCAAAATCTTCATAAACAACGAGTTCATTGTTTTCAAAAAGCTTTTCCTGTCTTCGCTTAACACCCTCGAATGCTTTCAAAGCAGTTAAATCAATGGATAAAGGATTCTTTGGGTTGATTGCAATTCCAGCAGATAAAGCAGCGATAGCGGCGTTGCGAGCATTATATAAACCATTGAGAGACCACTCCACTTCTGTCCAAAATTGACCTTTGAAATAAAGCTTAAATGAAGAACCCCATGTCCCTTCTTTAAAGTCATCAATCACTAAATCGTTGCCTTTTTCCATTCCAACTTTCAATAGCGAACAATAGCATTTGTCTAAAAGTTGAAGGACATTTGCATCATCTCCATTAACAATCAGATAGCCTCTTTGAGGAATTAAACGGATCAGATGTGAGAAACTTCTTTGGATATCAGCAAGGTCTCGAAAAATATCCGCATGATCCATTTCCAAATTATTTATGCTTACGATATAGGGATTATAATGAATAAATTTTGATCGCTTATCAAAGAAAGCAGAATCATACTCATCACCTTCTATGACAAAATTGTTGCCCTCGCCAAGATGTGCCCCATTTGCTAAGCTTTTAGGTACGCCACCAATAAACCAACTAGGATCAACTGCATTTGCCTCAAGCAAGTAAGCTGCGATCGTAGCTGTGGTCGTTTTACCATGCGTACCTGTAATAATGACCGTATCTTTCTCCTTAAGTAAGAAATCATTCAGTAATTGAGGTAGTGAAATCATTGGACAAGCTCTAGTATCTAAAAGCCATTCCAGTTCATCATTACCTCGGCTGATTGCATTTCCAACTACAACCAATTCAGGCTTTAATCTTTGAAGACGAGTTGCATCAAATCCTTGATATATTTCTAAGTCTGCATTTTCCAAAATGTCCGACATCGGAGGATAGATCTTTCCATCTGAACCGAACACATCATGGCTAAGCTTTTTTAATAAAATAGCTGCATTGCCCATGGCCGTACCACCGATTCCTAAAAAGTATATCCGCATACTGTTAATCTTTAAAAACAAAAAATATTTACAAGCGGAATAATTCAACTGATATTGAAATTAGACCACAGATAAAAATAAACGTATGAATAAAGCACTGAATATATTAGTCATAGGATCAGGAGGCAGAGAGCACGCCATTGTTAAAAAATGTATCGATAGCCCATTATGTAATCGTGTCATAGCTGCTCCTGGAAACGGTGGCATGGCGGAATCTATAGATTGCTTCCCTGTACCAGCGGATGCCATCGAAGAATTAGTGACTTTAGCTCAAAAAGAATCGATTGATTTTGTAATAGTTGGCCCAGAGGTACCGCTTTGCCTAGGGATCGTTGATGCTTTAAAAGCAGTTAATATTCCAGCCTATGGCCCGACTCAGGAAGCGGCTCAACTTGAATCCAGCAAATCATTTTGCAAAGACTTTTTCCAAAGGCACAATATTCCAACCGCAAAATATGCTACATTTGATGCAGTTCCTCCAGCTTTAGAGTACTTAGATGCGAATCCGGCTCCGATAGTAGTGAAAGCTAGTGGTCTCGCAGCAGGCAAAGGAGTCATTATTGCACAGACGACTGAAGAAGCAAAAGAAGCCGTACAGTCTATGCTTATTGACAAAAGCTTTGGTACAAGTGGTGCGCAAATTGTCATTGAAGAGTTTCTAGAAGGTGAAGAAGTCTCCATTCACGCAATCGTCTCGAATGGTAGCTTTCTTTGCTTAAGCCCTAGTCAAGATCATAAGCGAATTGGCGAAAAGGACACGGGTCTTAACACTGGAGGCATGGGTGCTTATGCCCCGACTTCCGTAATGACCGAAGATTTACAGGATATCATTAATTCTACGATACTGATACCAACCATTAAAGGACTTGAAGCTGATGGGATTCCTTACAATGGAACACTCTACGCCGGCTTAATGCTGACACAAAATGGCCCTAAAATCCTAGAGTATAATGTTCGATTTGGAGACCCAGAAACTCAAGTCATGTTTCCCCTAGTTGAAGATGATTTAATTGCCTTACTTTATGCTTCAGCCACAAATCAAAGCCTACCCGATTCCATCAAGCTTTCGAGTGACAAGTGCATGACTGTTGTAATTGCTAGCCAAGGCTATCCAGGCGATTACCCGAAAGGCGACCTCATTTCATTTCCGTCAGAATTGCCAGAAAAAACAGACATCATTCATGCTGGTACTGCTCTCAAAGAAGGCAAAATCTATAGCAATGGCGGCCGTGTTCTGAGTGTTACCTCACAAGATGAAACTATTTCAAAAGCTAAGGAAAAAATTTACTCCGTGTGTAAAGCAATAGACTACGACAATAAATATTATCGAAGAGATATCGCTCACAGGGAAATCAAAAGGCTTGGTAAATAAATGAATTCTAAAAAACATTTAGTCCTAATATTATGCACAGGTAATACTTGTCGTAGTCCGATGGCTGAATGTTTACTCAATGCTTCATCTAAAGAATACCCCATCCTAGATAAATTCACCTTCCAGTCAGCTGGAGTCTTTGCACAAGATAACCAACCTGCTTCTAGTAACTCCCAAAAAGCAATTGAAGGTAAATCACTGTCTTTAGAAAGCCACCGCTCTCAACAACTCACTCAAGAACTCATTGATCAGGCCTATATGATCTTAGGTATGACTTCATCCCACATTCAGCAACTTGAGTTTCAGTATGAGCGCCTTCCAGAAAAAATCTTCCCTTTTCGCTATTGGCTAGAGAGCTCTGAGATTGATATTCCTGACCCATTTGGTGGCAATCTAAATGAATACCAAAACTGCTTAGAATCGATTGAAGAATCCATTCCTTCCATTGCTCAGTACCTTGAGAGTCAAGGCCTAGATTAAGCCATTACTTTCTCAAAATCCAGAAAG
>WTIG01000083.1:0-4598 GCA_011522825.1 Puniceicoccaceae bacterium | reverse complement strand
GTACCTTGAGAGTCAAGGCCTAGATTAAGCCATTACTTTCTCAAAATCCAGAAAGTGCAATCATCTGAAAATTCTCGGACATTAGCCGCTTCATTCGCAATGATAGATCTTGGCACGACCACCTCTATCTTAAATCCAACCTCTTGAACTAATGCCTCCATTGAGGCCTGCTCTGGGACGTGTATATAAACATCACCCATATCTGTTGACTCAAAACGATCTCCAAAATCATCCAAAAGTTCTTTTTGCTCACCTTTCGCCCATAATGCCTCCTGCTCAGCCCAGTAAGCTTGATGTTTGGCATTAGACCTCAAATGCGAGGTAAAAACGAACAGCCCATCCTTTTTTAAAACTCGGTAGATTTCCTTAAGTGCTTGAATGCGATTCGATTCTTTCGGGATTTGCATCAAGCCGTTAAAGCCAAAAATCACCCCTTCAAATATCGCATCTTCAAATTCTAAATGTGTCGCATCACAAACTCGAAAAGGAACTGGGTATCCCATCTTCTTGCTCAAATCTCTTGCTCTCTGAATCATATTCTTAGCATAGTCTGTAGCTAATAGATGCTTATACCCCAACTCATGTAAGCCGAAGCTGATCCGCCCTACTCCGCAACCTAACTCTAAGATCGAATCCTCTATATTGTAGATTTGCTGAAAAATCTTTTCTTCCGATTTCCATAATCCGATCTTCTGTGCAGCTGCTTCATAGTGAGCCACAACAGGATCAGAATTAAAGTAGCTTTGTACCGTATCTATTTCCATGGCTAAACTTTTAAATTAACCTTTAACCGCTGATGCTAGAATCGTTTGAAAGTATGGCTCCTCTGTTTCTTTCGAAACTATATTGATTTCAATTTGTTTGAAGCCTGCATCTTTTAACAATTGATAAAGTTTATTTTGGGAAAATCCGAGCCACACATCAGCATATAACTCTCGAGCCTTTTCAAAATCATGCTCCAATAAATCTATAATAATAATTCGTCCACCATCCTCTAAAATACGATACGCTTCTTCAACCGCCTTAGCTGGATGATTTGCATGATGCAGAGCTTGACTCAGTAAAGCGAGATCTACCGACTTATCTTTCAATGGTACGTTTTCAATATCTCCCAGTTGATATTCTAAATTCGTTAAACCATTCTTCTTCGATAAACTTTCACCAAATTCAATCATCTTTGGAGCATTATCGATACAATAGACTTTTTCTGCACCTCGAGCTAATAATTGAGAAATCAATCCCTCACCTGCCCCTAGGTCTGCGACTTTTAACTTGGGTGTTAAATAGAGTAAAAAATGACCAATCGCTTCCCAACTTCTTCCTGGACAGTAATTCTTACCTAGTCGCCCAGCAACTGAATTAAAATATTCTTCTGCAGCTTGCTTACGTTTATTTAAAACTCTTTTCAGGTTTTTTTGATCCTCTAAAACAGCTTCATCTCCTTTGAGAGCACTTAAGACTGAATCAATCAACTTTGCTTTATTGGGATCGCAATTTAAATTAATCGCATAGAAAGTCTTTTTGCCTTCCTTTCGGTCTACGACCACATCGCCTTGTCGTAGCAGGCTTAAGTGCGATGAAATTCTGGACTGGCCCATATTCATCACTTCTTGCAACTCGGCCACAGACAACTCCTCATCATTTAAAATGATTAAGATGCGTGCTCGGGTGGAATCCGAAAGCAATTTTATTGTATCCCAAAGTTCTGACATAGTTTTCTTTATCTTTATAAAATCAATTAAACAGAAATTTGAAATAAAAAAACCCTTATGTTTCCATAAGGGTTAAATTTTATTTAATTGAATCGACTACGATTTATTTCGTTGCTTCATCAAGGAGGTCACCAAGGCTTGTCATATCGCCTGATGCAGAGATGTTATCAAATGCAGCCTGCTCTTTAGCAAGATCTTCTTCGCTATAATTTGCCGCTTTGATGGATAATCCGATACGACGCTCATTTTTATCAATCTTGATAACTCTAGAACTGACAGTATCACCTTCGTTAAGTACATCTTTAATGTTCTCAACACGCTCTTCGCTGACTTGAGAAATGTGTACCAAACCATCGATATCATTGTCCAATTGAACAAAAGCACCATAACTTGTGATTTTAGAAACCTTAGCTTCGATAACATCACCAATTTTGAAATGGTTTTGAATTTCTTCCCATGGATCAGTACTTAGCTGTTTCACTCCTAATGAGATTCTTTGTGCATCGATATCCACATCCAAGACAACTGCCTTAATTGGGTCACCTTTCTTCAAAACTTCACTTGGGTGATTGATTTTCCGAGTCCAAGAGATATCGGAAACGTGAATCATACCATCAATGCCATCCTCAAGTTCAATGAAAGCACCGTAAGTAGTTAAGTTTCTGACTTCACCCTCAATTAACATACCTAATGGGTAATTAATCTTAGCTGCCTCCCATGGATTTTCTTCAAGCTGACGGATACCAAGAGAGATTTTTTGTTCGTCTTTTTGGATTCCTAAAACGACAGCTGAAACCTCTTCGCCAATCTTCATTACATCACCTGGTTTTGTGATGCGTTTTGTCCATGATAATTCGGTAACGTGAACAAGACCTTCAACGCCTTCTTCAAGTTCAATAAAGACACCGTAAGGAACAAGGTTAACCACACGACCTGTGACTTTCGCACCAAGTGGGTATTTATCATCAATTTTCTCCCATGGATTAGGATGCAATTGCTTCAATCCTAGAGAAACACGCTCTCTATCACGATCGATTTCAATAATAACCACCTCAATTTCTTCACCCTGTTTAAGCATTTCACTTGGGTGCTGGATACGTCCCCAAGACATATCCGTTATGTGCAATAGACCATCAAGCCCATCTAAGTCAACGAACGCACCATAATCAGTAATGTTCTTAACTTGTCCGCGCTGGCGATCACCTGGTTTCACGTCATCCAATAATGCACGACGTTTTTCAATTCTTTGTTCTTCAACAAGCTCTCTGCGAGAAACTACGATATTCTTTCTCTCAGGGTTGATCTTCACTACTTTAAAGTCATAGGTCTGACCAACATACTGCTCTAAATTCTTAGGAGCTTGAACATCAATTTGTGAAGTGGGCAAGAATGAATCGACTCCGATGGAAACGATTAATCCACCTTTAACAATTGAACGAACACGTCCTTGAACAATAGATCCTTCTTCACAAGTATCTGCGATTTTTTCCCAGTTCTTCTTCTGCTCTGCCTTATCAAATGAAATGACAGGATAGCCTTCCTTGTTTTCAAGCTTTTCTAGATAAACTTCGATTTCAGAATTTACTTCTAATTCACTCGGATCAACAAATTCGTTGATGTGAACAACGCCTTCTGATTTTCCACCGATATCAACAACAACTTCTGTTGGACGAATTTCAGTGATGATTCCTTTGATAACCGATCCTTCTTTTAGGTTATCGATTTCACTACCTTTCAGTAGCTCTTCCATTAATTGACTCATAATATAATGTGTGTCTTACAATTAAGTAAGACGGGTTTAAGATTAATATAATTTCTTTAGATAAATGGTTCCGACCATTTAAAGAAGAGTCCATAGTTAGATGAATCAGACAAATAAGCAAGCTTTAATCATACAGGCATGCAATTTGGGCAAAAAAAGGCGCATTCTCTACCCCTAAAGAATGCGCCACCATTATCTACTTTATTTGTTACCCCAAACTCCTTTTCAGGAGAAATTGATAATGCAAATATAAGAAGGCCGTATTTTAAAGTTTGCAAGACTTTTTTTAAAAAAAGTGAAATAAAGGTGAAATAAAGCTTAGGCCCTAATCACTAAGTCGTTGATACCGTCACAATACTGTAATTGTTGAATCCTCTGCAAAAATTCATTTTTTTTGAAAATGATCTCCGTTCGAAGGGTCGAATTCGTGACAGAAATCACCAAAGTACCGGAATCGGTTAACTTTACAGGGTAACAACGTTCTGAAAAACTCCCAAATATAGTATCCCAAGATTCAACTAATATTTGTTCTGGCTTGGGCCGATCCAAATCATAACGTTCAACAAAGTGTACCACTAGATCTTCGATACTCATTGGATCTTTTTGAGAAAAGTTACAGTCTCTACTGGGAACCCCCAAGAAATCAGCGATAATCGCTTCCTGCTTCCTTGAAAATGAACTTGATGAATTTGCTTTAGCCATGGAACGTCCCGTTTTTAAGAAAGAGCTTCTTGTCGGTATACTCAGCAAAGTTGGAATTATGGGTAACTAAGACCAAACTCTTTTTCTCCAATTTAACTAATGACAATAAAAGTTCTATGATTTCCTTTGAAGAACAATCGTCTAAATTTCCAGTAGGCTCATCAGCAAAAACTATTGAAGGATTACTTATCAAGGCACGGGCAATAGCCACCCTCTGTTTTTCCCCTCCTGATAAAGTGATCACCGAATCCTTTGCCTTCGCTATTAAATGGACCTTTTGTAAATATTGACCAATTCTTTCATGAATCTCATCTCGATCCATATCTTTGCAACCGATTTTCGCAGACAAATATAGGTTTTCATAGACTGTCAAATCGGGAACTAGGTAAAAAGATTGAAAAACAAAGCCAATAAAGGAACGC
>WTIG01000105.1 GCA_011522825.1 Puniceicoccaceae bacterium | reverse complement strand
CCGATTGAAGATGTCAAAATCGTGTCGATTTCTGTAGAAGAATAAACGCCTTTTGAAGGATACATCGGATAAAAGTTATATATTTAATATCTATTCACTTCACGGGTTTACTGGAAGTGGCGAAGATTTCAGCTTACTTAATAAATCTATTGAATCTCAGTTAGAAGGCCTGTCAGTCTTTATTAATTGGTATTGTCCTAGCCTTCCAGGACATGGGGATTCTTTTGATTTTGATTGCTCTATTCAAGGGCAATACAATTTCCTAGATGAATACATTAAGACTAGAGGAAGTCATGCAAAAGCCTGTCATGAAACAAAGGTATGTAAGAATATATTGATCGCTTATTCGATGGGTTCTCGACTAGGTCTTTATCATGCAATCCAGCAGACTGATTTTTGGGATGCGGTTGTATTCATTGGAGTGAACCCTGGAATACAGTCAGAAACAGAGCGCGGCAAAAGAAGAGAATTCGACAAGAAGCTTTCTGAGAAAATCGGTAAACATGGGCTTGCTTGGTTTTTGGATTACTGGAAAGAGCTGCCCTTAATTAAAACACAGTCTAAAGCCCCAGATGATTTTTATCGAGCAATGCACGAGCGAAAGAAATCATTAAATGCA
Organism: Puniceicoccaceae bacterium; assembly: GCA_011522825.1. Classification (GTDB taxonomy): domain Bacteria; phylum Verrucomicrobiota; class Verrucomicrobiia; order Opitutales; family Coraliomargaritaceae. The sequence continues at coordinate 1,505 of WTIG01000105.1, read as the reverse complement.
AAGGGATTGCAAAACAGTCTAGTAGAATTTGGGCAAGGTGTTTTCCCTGATTTATGGGGCGAAATGCAGCGTATTCAGTCCCCTATACTTTTAATTAATGGAAACCTTGATGTTAAATATTGTGAAATAAGCCAGAAAATATCAGAGGCTCACACAGATGCGCAGTTTTATGCCATCAATGATAGTGGACATGCCCCTCACATAGAAAACGCTTTAACTACGGCCAAAGCGATTACAGCTTTTCTAAAACAGCGTTTAATTTAGTCGGCTCTATTAACCACGGCGTATTTCTGATGCTTTGAAATTAATACGGATTCTAAAGATTTTTTTAATGCGTGTTTTTATTTCAAAAGTATCACGATCAACGGAATAAGGAATGTCTTCTTTGCTCACATCGACGATTGCATGAAACCCTCTTTCAGAGAATATATCAATTAACATACTGATAGCCAGTGGATCATCGAGTAGTTCATTTTCTGTATTCACAACCGAGTAGCCTGAAATCGCATGGCGTTTGATTATAGGCATGAAGTAATCTGCAATTAGATCTACGATCGATTGAAATAAAACTTTATGATATTTTTGGTAGTTTTCTAAGCGATCTACTAAATCCTGACGTGCATGGTTTGAAAGCATACTAGCAATCGGAATGACGGATATCATATCATAAGTAGCTTCATCGAGCTCTAAAGACCCTTGATAGCGCAACTCTGTATCAATTCTCTTGCGGACTTCATCGATGCTCCCATGGGCATTAATAAAGTGATAGAAGAAGGTCTCCCTCAATTCTTTAAGCGCATCGTAGGTCTTCTCTTTAAATGTACGATACCGATTGATGCACGCTTCTGGGTCTAAGTCAGTTGGGCGAACTTCTATTGTTTTACCTACGCCAGATGCCTTAACATCCTCATTGTGTTGTATGGCTTTTTCTCCACGATTTATTTGACGTTTTACGCTCTCATTTTGATCGATAAAGAGAACAACGATATGAAAGTGCGGCTTTTTAAAAAAGATTTCTAAGTCAGTGGATTGGTAATGGTTTTTCAACTCATTTAATTTTTCAAAAAGAAGTTTTACGCATTCTACTTGAACTTTAGTACGAGGAAATCCATCCACTACGGCTCCGGTTTTATAAACAGGAGATAGCAAAGTTCTCAGCATGATATCAATGACCTCTCGGTCTCCGACTAACATACCTGCATCTTTTTTCTTTTTTGCTTCAGGCGTTGTTAGTAAACTACTCACAACAATAGGAGGTGCAGTGAGGTTTCTGTAACGCATTATAAAGCCAGTATTTGTTCCTTTACCTGCCCCAGGTGCACCATTCAGCCAAAATATTTCTTTTGGAAACCTTAAATTTTCTTGCCCAAACTCTTCTACTAGATGTTGCCATACTGTGTTGAAAATTATTTGAGCATCTTTGACCTCTAAGTCTTCTACCGTTGAATTTTTCTTTTCCATTATTTTATAAATTAAAGTTGCATTAATTGTTCCTGTTTTGTAAG
>WTIG01000094.1:4288-8712 GCA_011522825.1 Puniceicoccaceae bacterium | reverse complement strand
AAGATGCCCATCCTGTTCTAATTTGTATTTTAACAATTCCGTAACATCCGGCTCGTCATCAACAATCAAAATTCGATTTACATTATTGTTTTTCATTCAATTTAATTCTATAGAAGCAAAAAACCAGAAAAAGCTAAAAAATTTGTAATCCATTCGTCAATGGGAATAATATTTATATAAATATACCGAACACTATTCAAATACTATGAATAAAAAAGAAGCAAATACACAATCCGAAACGTCCGATAAGCCTGAAGTGAATAAAGAAGCAGGTGCAACTCAGGAGAATTCCAATACAGCAGAGGCTCAGGAATCAGAAAATTCAAAAGCAGAATCAGCAAAAAATTCCAATGAGTCTGCAAGCACTCCAAAAGAAGATTTTAAGTCGCTCTATCTAAGAAGTGTCGCAGATTTAGAAAATTTCCGAAAACGAGTCGCTAAAGATAAGCAAGAAATTATTAAAATGGCCAACGGGTCGCTTATTGAATCTCTACTGCCTGTTATTGACACAATGAAACTTGGCCTACAAGCCGCCGATAATCATCCAGAAGCCGCAGACATTAAAAAAGGATTTGAGATGGTGCTTGAGCAACTCAATCGTGCGCTACAAGACAACGGGCTAGTAGAACTTTCTCCTGAAGGATCCCTTTTTGATCCAAATCTTCACGAAAGTATTGCCTACCAAGCCTCCGAAACCGTCCCAGAAGATCATGTCATTCAGACAGTTCGCTCAGGGTACACATTAAATGATCGATTAATACGTGCCGCAAATGTTATTGTCTCTTCTGGAAAAGAAACTAGCTAACTATCAATATGTCTAAAAAAGATTATTACGAACTTCTAGGAGTCGATCGCAATGTCTCTGAAGATGCTTTAAAAAAAGCATACCGAAAACTTGCGGTTAAATATCATCCTGACAAAAATCCAGACGACAAAGAAGCGGAAGCCCGCTTCAAAGAAATTTCTGAAGCTTATGATGTCTTAAAAGACCCAAAGAAACGTGCCTCTTATGACCAATTTGGACACTCTGCTTTCCAAAACGGAATGGGCGGTGGCTCTTATCAAGGTGGTGGCGTCGATCCTTTTGATATCTTTCGTGAAGCCTTTGGTGGCGGAGGCGGTGGCGGTATTTTTGATGACCTCTTTGGGGGCGGCTCTGGACGCAGCGCCAATGGTGCGCAACAAGGTTCTGATCTTCGATATGATTTAGAAATTTCATTAGAAGAAGCCGCCACAGGTACTGAGAAACAGATTCGCTATCGCAGACATTGCCAATGCAAATCCTGCCAAGGGTCTGGAGCAGAGCCAGGAACTTCCAAATCGTCATGCTCTACCTGCAATGGTACAGGACAAATTTCATCCAACCGTGGCTTTATAAGTTTTCGACAAGCTTGCCCAGAATGTTCTGGAACTGGACAAAAGATAGACACTCCTTGTTCTAAATGTAGAGGCGAAGGGCGAGTCATTGACCAAAGTACGGTAAAGGTAAAAATTCCTGCAGGCGTGCACACAGGCTCAAGGCTTCGCTCAGCAGGCAATGGAGAAGCGGGCGTCAACGGAGGCCCGGCAGGCGATTTATACATTGTTGTTATTGTCGCAGAACACGAATTCTTCGAACGTCATGACAATGATCTCTTTTGCGAAATTCCAATTAAATTTTCACTCGCTTGTTTAGGAGGCACTATTCACGTTCCAACGCTTTTTGGGAAAGGCAACTTAAAGATAGCTGAAGGAACTCAAACGGGTACGGTATTCCGTTTGCGAGGACAAGGGATGCCACACTTAAGAGGAAATGGGCAAGGTGATTTGCTAGTTAGAGTTCAAGTAGAAGTTCCAAAAAAATTGACCAAAGAGCAAAGAGAGAAGCTCGAAGCCTTTTCTGAAGCCTGTGGAGATTCTGGAAATCCTGTCCCAAAATCCTTTGTTAAAAAGGCAAAGAATTTCTTTAAATAATAAACCTTATGTCTTTTAAGATCATTATACTTGGATCCGGCCGTGGTAGTAACGCAAAAGCGATACTCGAAGCGGAAGCGAAAGGACAGTTGGGAGCGGTCTCAACCGTAGCGATTTTATCAGACAAACAAGAAGCCCCAATTCTCGACCTTGCTAAGCAATTTGGAAAGCCTTCTCAATGTATTCCATGTAATCCAAAAAAAGCACGCTTGCACCCAGACGAAACAAAAGCCTTTCTTGAAGCCATACAATCTTACCAACCTGACTTAGTAGTCTTGGCTGGGTTTATGAAAATCATTGATTCTCATTTTATAGAATCGTTAAACGGAAAAATCATTAACTTACACCCTAGTTTGTTGCCGAGCTTTCCAGGCATTAATTCCATTGAAACTGCTTTTAATTTCCCAGTAAAAATCACGGGCTGTACCGTTCATTGGGTCATTCCCGAAATTGATGCAGGAATGATTATTGATCAAAAGGCGGTGACGATTGAACCCAATGATACCATAGAGTCTTTAAGCGAAAAAGTACATGCAGCAGAACATCAATTACTACCTGAAGTGATTCGACAATTAAGCGCTGGTGAAGTCCCTTTTCCAAATTAACTATCATTATGACTGACGCACCTCTAGATTTAAAAATCTCCGTGCAAATTCCCGACGACTACGTTGACGCATTGGAATCTTATTTTTATGAATGCGATCCAAACCCTTGGGTCTTAATTCAAAAAACGGCGGCCGACCCTTATTATCTCAGTGGCTACTTCAATCAAGAACAGGAATGCACTCAAGCTATTGACGCACTTAAAAAAAATTTTCCTGGTCTCGACCTTACCTTTGATAAAGAAAAATTAATAGCAACAGAATGGCAGAATGCCTATAAGCAATACGTCAAACCTTGGAACGATCGCTTGCTTCACTGGATTCCGCTATGGGCAAAAGACGACTACTCCGTACCCGAAGGAGGGATTCCAGTTTATGTTGATGCCGGTATGGCCTTTGGCACTGGTTGCCACGAAACCACTCAGCTCTGTGCTTCTCGCTTACTTGATTTTTATTTATCCAATCCGCCCAAAGACTCTATAACTATGGTCGATGCCGGATGTGGCTCTGGTATTCTCGCCCTATCTGCAAGAGCTCTTGGATTCCAATCTATTAGGGGCTTTGATAATGACCCTGATGCGATTCAGGTATGCCACGACCTTTTGAAGCACAATCCAACCTTAAGCCCAATCGACTTTAGTGTAGACGATTTAATTTCTGGCTTACCCGAAGACTCGATTGATTTCTTAATGGCTAATATTCAAACAAATATATTAATCCCTTTTGCCGAGCCTATCATAAAAAGTTTACACCCTTCAGCACACCTAATCTTATCGGGCATTTTAACCAAAGAATTAGAAACACTTAAGCTTCATTACTTGGAAACATTTAATCACTTACGCCCAAATTCCACCATTCATATCGACTCTCGAGAAAAAGGGGAATGGAGTGATTTAAAGATTGAGATTATTGCTTGCGAAAGTAAAAAAATAATTTAGCAAATAAGTATGCAAACAATAGGTGAAAAAATAGAAGAGACACGAAAGCGAAAAGGTATCTCTCTTTCTGAAGCCGCTGAAGCGACAAAAATCCGTAGAGATTTCCTTCTAAATATTGAAAGCAATGAATATGATTACGATCTGCCTGAGATTTATAAACGAGGGTTTATTAAAAATTATGCGAAGTACTTGAAGCTCAATCCTGAGAAAGTATTGTCGCAATATCAAGAGCAACTAATCACTCACTCAAGCAGAGCGAAAAAAAACAGCTCAGATTTTTTTACCTCTAATCCCGATTTAAATCAGACTGCTGATCAGGGATCACTAGAGCCTTTATTAGAGAAACCATCTCTTGGAAAAATTAATTTAGATAAACCAACGGAAATTTCTGAAGAATCAACGACATCTGAAGAACCCCCAACCAATAAAGATCTGTATATCAAAACAGCGATTTTAGGTCTCTGTACATTACTCTTTGTTTTTGGTATTTTCTGGCTAATACAAACCATCAGCCAATCGATAAGTTCAAATTCAGAGCTTACTGCGAGTACCACTGACTCCGCTGTAGCCAGTTCTATCACTGAATCGAATGAGTCCGCACAAAGCATTGAGTATCCTGTTTCAGAAATTACACTCAAGACGAGTGGACCTGTTTATGTTCAAGTTCGTCAAAAAAGTGATAATAAAGTACTTTTTACCAAATCACTTATTGAAGGAGAAATACAAACGATTAAAAGACGCGGACCTGTTGATGTTGCTTTCACTAAAGGCGATTTTATAAGGCTCATTACAGACGGTCAAGATGGCCCAATTCGGCCAAAAACAAATAGCGCGGGAACCATAACACTTCCTTAGAAGCGATTGTTTCCAGAGTTCATTTCTGTACGCAGAGCCAGTGGCTGGGCAAGAATTTCTCCCGCAATCAACGCTG
>WTIG01000094.1:0-4188 GCA_011522825.1 Puniceicoccaceae bacterium | reverse complement strand
ATTTCTGTACGCAGAGCCAGTGGCTGGGCAAGAATTTCTCCCGCAATCAACGCTGCCTTAATGTCACTTTTTTCGGCTAATATAGCTCTTACTTTGCATCTAGCCAATATAGCTCTATTATTAGAAATATGGCCGTCTATTCCCTCTTCTTTTAAACGCCCGTTATTCATCTGCTCTAGATGAATTTTTAATCGCTCTGCCTCCTCTTGCTTTTCTTTAATTCTCTGAGACTGCTCTTCCATGTGCACCTGAAACTGACTCGGATCATCGACTTCGGTTGTCCTTTTTTCGGCTTCAGTCTCACGGACTTTTTCCGCTTCCATCGCACGTTCGACTTCAGCTTCTTCAAGTCCTCTACGCTGCTCCTTCTTCCTTAAAATTTCACGACGAATTTCCTCAAAAGGGTCGTTGAAGGACTCGCTATCTCCGTATGGGCTTTCTTCATTAGCACGGCCTCTTTCTTCTGATGATTTTTTAAAAAAAAGATTCAGAAGATAAACAATAATAACCCCAGCATAAACCAAAAGGTCTAAGAGAGAATCGACTGTAAAGAATTCTTCGATCGCCTATTCCTCCCCTTCCTTCGAAATGGAATCTCTCATATCTGTATCCGCCTTGATGTTATTTAAACGATAGTAATCCATAACACCTAAATTTCCGCTACGAAATGCTTCCGCAAGTGCCAAGGGAACTTCAGCCTCTGCCTCAACGACTTTTGCCTTCATCTCTTCAACTTTAGCTTTCATTTCTTGTTCTAATGCAACGGCAGCAGCTCGACGCATTTCTGCCTTCGCTTGGGCGACATTTTTATCCGCTTCGGCTTGTGATTCTTGGAGTTTCGCTCCGATATTTTCTCCAACATCTACATCCGCAATATCAATAGATAAAATCTCAAATGCGGTACCCACATCCAACCCTCGTTCAAGCACCACTTTTGAAATTTTGTCGGGTGACTCAAGAACGTCTTTATAAGAATCCGCTGAACCAATTGTAGTCACGATACCTTCACCCACTCGAGCAATGATCGTTTCTTCTAAGGCACTTCCAACGTATTTATCTAAATTGGATCGAACCGTCACCCTTGCCCTAGCTTTCACTTGTATGCCGTCTTTAGCAACACCATCAATACTTCGCTTTCCTGCTTCCTGGCTGGGACACTCAATCACTTTAGGATTGATCGATGTTCGCACAGCTTCAATCACTGATTTCCCTGTTCCTTTGGTTGCCAAATCAATCGCACACGCTTTTTGCCAATTTAAGGTTATGTTCGCTTTATCAGCTGCAATCAAAGCTTGCACCGTCTCATCCACATTTCCGTCCGCTAAATAATGGGCTTCTAATTGATCCGTGGATAAGGTCAGTCCCGCCTTTACTGCGGTGATTCGAGCATCCACAATGAGGGAGACTGGCACGGCTCGCAAGCTCATGGCGACAAGCGTTGGGAAGCCAACAGTGGCCCCTGACAACCAAGATTTTACAAATATGCCCACATAGTTGATAAAAACAAAACCAACAACAAGAGCGACAAGACCTATAATAGAATAAATTACAATTTCCATAGTATTGTTAAATGGGTTTCAAATGATTTGAATTAGATATGTTCCTTAACATTTATTTTAAAATTATCCATTGAGCAAACTAAAACCGATTTCCCCTTCTCAATATAATTAATTTCTGCATGTGCTTCATATTGCTTGCCCTCTATTTCAATGACTCCCGATGGATTTAGGCGTGTAATAGATCGCCCTTGCTTGCCAATAAGTTCTCTTTGGTCGGAAATCGGTTCCTCTGCTTTGTTTGAATTTGATTGTAAAGCACTCGATAAAACAATCGAACGTTCGATAAATGAACCTTTAAACAGTCGGGCAAACACCAAAGCCCCGATAATCGCAATTCCCAAGGCAATCAGCAGATTAAATAAAGGTAACTGAAAAAGCTCAAAGGATAAGGGCAGTCCTTGACCGGGCCAAAAGTCAGCCATGGCAAAAAGAAGACTGCCGAAAATCAATATTAGTCCAAGTAAGCCAAAAACAAAGAGTCCAGGTAAAACAAAAATTTCGATGCACAAACAAATTAAGCCAAGCACAAAAAAGAGGATTGGCTCATTCCCTGCGAGTCCCGCAATATTTTGACTGATAAAAAATAAGCCCAGAATGACAATTCCACCAATCCCAAAGACTCCAAACCCAGGCGTTTTGAATTCAATAAACAATAAAAGCATTCCAGCCCCTAGCAGAATTGGCGTTATATTTGCCAACCACTTCGCCCATTCTTCTGAATAAGTCATTTCATATCGCTCAAGGCGATAGCCATCTGCTCCAAATTCTTGGGTCAGCAAGGCTTCAATTGAGGGAGCAATTCCATCCCCGAGTAAAGGAATCGCGGGGTCCCCATATTCTTGAACCGCTTGCTTTGCCGTAAGTGTTAATAATTCGCCTTTAGGCTTAATGACCTCTTCGTCAATTGAGAGCTCATATTCAGAATCAAACATCGCTCGAACCACTTCCGTACGATAGCGATACCCTTCAGACAAAACACGTATATTTGCGAGCAAATAGCTCTCTATTTTCATTCGTGCCGTATCGGGAACATCTTCACCTGTGCCTTGTATCACTGCCGCTGCTCCCATTTTCCCTTTGGGCGAAAAATAAATCTTATCACAGGCAGAGGCAATAAATGCACCAGCAGAAATGGCATCTGGATTGATGTACGTAGCCGTTGCCCCTTCAAAGTAGTCGAGCATTTCCATCATTTCTAAACAAATGTCCAGTCGGCCTCCAGGCGTATCCATATCCAATAAAACCATATCGGCTTTTTTACGAATGGCCTCTTTTAAGCCTCGGCGCAAAACGAATAAATTTGGCTGATTGATCGCTTCATTTACTGGAATGACATAAACCAATGTTGGGGTTTGAACCATCGCACTCTTTTCAGCGCCAAAGACGCTCTCCATTGGAAACTCCGTTTCACCAAACAAAAAGCCCGTAAATCCTGCAAAAAATACAAGCCAAACTAAGCTACTTTTAAATACTGAACGCATTCTTAGATTATGCTATATTTCTTTTAAAAATGCAAGCCTACCCAACTCTCCATTTGGCTTTGTCTATCTTGGCGAGATCTATTAATTTTAGTTCTCAGTTTTTACCCATTCTTGATAGGCTGTTACCAAGCAAAAAAATACTGGATATTTAAAAAAAAATCTTCAAACTCTATAGATAGTGGAACTTCCATCTAAATGAAAATCATAATTGTAGGAGCTGGCCAAGTCGGTCATAATTTGACTGCGACACTCTCAAAGGAAGGGCACAATGTAACCTTAATTGAGCAATCGGAATCGCTATGTACAAAATTAGACGAAGAGCATAATGCTCGAGTCATAAAGGGGAATGGTAGCTCTGCCAGCCAATTAGCAGCATTAGATGTAGACAGTTGTGATGCCTTTTTGTCGATGACTAGCGATGACAGCACAAATGTGATTTCCTGCTCTTTAGCAAAAGGCTTAGGGGCTAAAAATTCGATCGCACGGATTCATGATGCCACATATAGCGATGGTTCCAGCTTCAGTTATCAGGTCCATTTTGGAATAGACTTGTTTGTGAATCCCGAAGGAATTTGTGCAGTAGAATTAGCTAAAGCAATCCGCAACCCTAGCCGAGTCGCCATTGAAGATTTTGCTAAAGGGCAAATTGAGGTTCAGCGTATAGAATTGGCGAAAGGGTCAAAATTCATCAACAAAACCCTCAAGGATTTAGATTTTGGAGCCAACTTGAGAATCGGAGTGATTGAGCGAGGTGATTCGGTCATTATCCCCAATGGCGAAACCGAATTACTCGAAGACGATCAACTCACACTTTTTGGACACCCTGATACACTCTTTAACCAACGTGAAAAATTTGACCCGCGGCAAAAGATTGAGAGTACCAGCGTCGTATTATTTGGCGGTAGCGAAACTACGATCAGTTTAGTCCGTATGCTGACAAACCCTCGATTTAAAATTCGTGTTATCGAAAAAGATCCAGAACAATGCGAACACCTTGCCAATCTATTCCCTCATATTGATGTCATCCATGGAGATGCTACTTCTTTGCGACTACTTGAAGAAGAGCAGATTGGTTTTGCTGATTATTTTGTCGCTTGTACAAAAAATGACGAAGAAAATATTTTGACCTGTATTCAAGCGTCCAAACT
>WTIG01000073.1 GCA_011522825.1 Puniceicoccaceae bacterium | reverse complement strand
TGCAGAAGGGATTGATACTCTGGGAGGGCAAATAGAAACGGCTATGGTTATCAGCCCTGCACTGCCAGAAGTGAATCCCCTCAATGAAATGAAGCTACAGTACGAAAAACAAAGTGATCCCAGTACCGCTTTTCAAAAAACCTATATCATCCCTGCTTTTCAAAAAATCCATCAGGCACTCGGTAGACTTGTACGTGCTCCCGGGCATTCGGCAAAAATTCTCCTGCATGGAAAACGTTTTCTTCAGCCCGAATATCGTGAAATCCTTGCTGATGAATATCAAACCGAGACCGTGATTCGAAAATACTCTGAACTGAGCGATTGGTTACAAACTTAAAGAAAGACCACGCACAGTGGATTAAAGATCGCTAATAGCGAGAACGCATCGCCCGTTCTGCTTCACGCATCTCGACCTTACGCTTCATTGTTTCGCGTTTATCAAACACCTTTTTACCAACACACAAAGCAATCTCTACTTTTATCAGAGCATTTTTAAAATACACACGCAAGGGGACTAAAGTTTTACCACCTGCATCCACAGCACCTAATAATCGGCTAATTTCTTTTGCGTGAAGAAGTAACTTCCGTTTCCTGCGCTCAGCATGATTCAACTCATTACCATGAGAATACGGTGCGATGTAACTATTCAATAACCACACTTCGCCCTTTTCCACTCGGCAATACGATTCGTTGATTTGCATATTGCCCTCACGAATACTCTTTACCTCGGTACCCAACAATTGAATCCCCGCCTCAAAGCGATCGCCAATCGTATAATTGAAACTCGCCTTACTATTGCGAATTTGCCTTTGTTCTGGTCCCTTCTTCTGTTTTTTCGCACTCATACTGCTCAATGCCCACCATAATTAGGAATGGAGCAACAAACTCAAACAGAAAGAACCTTTTCTTGGAGGCTAACGCAAAAACTAAACTAGTAACTATCGTTCTCGTCTAGTTGGTAATTAATTTTACCTTCCATGATTTCACGCAAAGCCATATCCTCAGCGGATAAGCGCTCAAGAGATTCAACCAGCGGTTTGTATCCATTCTTTAATTGTTTAGCACGACGAGACACCACGTTCACTAAAATCATAGGATCAGTGATGATCTTTTGTGCTTCTGCTAAATAATCGTCTCTCAATGTAATATCTCCTTTTAAGTATTATTTATATATTTGTGAAAGCACCACAGAAACCGATTTCTAGCACGAAAAGCAAACAAAAAATCAAAATTAATGAAATACTGTTAAAATTCCCATTGACAAAAAGGATCTTAAATCTAGCTTTACCCGTTTTTCTTCATCATGAAAACAACTTTAGCAACATCTACCAACCATAAAAAAGAATGGCATGTTATTGACGCCAAAGGTCAAGTGCTTGGACGCATGGCTGTGCAAATAGCCAACTTGCTTAGAGGACGTCACAAAGCAGTTTACACGCCACACGTCGATGCAGGTGACTATGTAGTCATCATTAATGCCGATAAAGTAGCACTTACAGGACGCAAAGAAGACAACAAGCGTTATATGTTCTACTCTGGCTGGATGGGTGGAGAGTCCTACAAATCAGTCGCACAAATGCGTCAAAACAAACCTGAGTTTATTATTGAGCATGCAGTTAAAGGAATGCTTCCAAAAAACCGCCTTGGTCGCCAAATGATCAAAAAGCTTAAAATCCACGCTGGTTCTGAGCATCCATACCAAGCTCAAAAACCTAAACCTTACTCAGTAAGTTAATACATTTTACACATTTCTCATTTAATTATGGCAACGAAAACAGAAAAAGATATCACTACAGTCGGTCGTAGAAAAACTGCTTCCGCTCGTATTCGCCTAAAAGCAGGCTCTGGAAAAATTGAAGTGAATGGAAAAAATCCTAGTGATTATTTCAAAGCTGAAGACTTTACCCGCAATGCTCTATCACCTCTCGAAACACTTGATGCGAAAGATCAATTTGATATTTCTATCAATGCGACTGGTGGCGGATTAAACGGACAAGCAGGTGCAGTACGTCTCGGAATCGCTAGAGCTTTAGAAAAATTCAACTCAGAAAGTCGAGTCACTTTAAAGAAAGAAGGACACCTCAGCCGTGATCCTCGCAGTAGAGAACGTAAGAAATCAGGTCAGCCAGGGGCAAGAAAGCGCTTCCAATTCTCGAAACGCTAAACCTTTACTTACAGGTAAATTAAAATTTCAAAACCCTCTACGGCAATTTTTACAGCCAAGGAGGGTTTTTCTTTTCAAAAGTCATCAATCCCTTTATACAAACCTATAATGAAAACAGCTATTGTCGGTGCTTCAGGTTATTCTGGAGAAGAATTGATACGGTTGCTCTCACAGCATCCAGAGGCGGAGCTTTGTGCCGTGACCTCTCGGTCGCTTGCGGGACAAAAGGTAGCCGATATTTTGCCTAAACTCAGTCATAGTGTAAAGGATCTCACCTTTACAGAATCCAGCCCAAAGGCTTTAGCTGAAAACAAGGAAATTGAAACCGTCTTTTTAGCACTGCCTCATGGTGTTTCTTTTGAATACGCAGAGCCCTTGTACGATGCTGGCAAAACCATAATCGATTTAAGTGCTGATTTTCGGTTAAACTCTCCGAGTAATTACGAAAAATACTACGGCAAAAAACACCCAGCACCTCAATTACTGGACGTATCTCCATACGTCCTCCCAGAAATCAGCCACCCAAAATGGATGGACGCTCAATTGATTGCCTGCCCTGGATGCTACCCAACCAGTATTCTCATCCCTTTGATTCCGCTCTTTAAAGCAGGACACATCAGCCATAAAAATGTTGTCATCAACAGTTACAGTGGGGTCAGTGGTGCCGGTAAAACGCTTAAAGAAGGTTTATTGTATCCGAATGTAAACGAAAACCTTCAGGCATACGGCTTGCCCAAACACCGGCACTTATCCGAAATTTCAGAACAACTGGATACCGCCGCTTTTGAAGATGTCTCTATTCAATTTTGCCCTCATTTAGCCCCTATAGATAGAGGCATACACACCACTATAGTCGTCCCTGCAAAAGTGTCCATTGAGACGATATATGCTCAATGGGAAAAAGCGTATGGTGAAGCACCCTTTGTAAAAATCTTACCCAGTGGTACTTTCCCAGCAACTAAGAATGTCGTTGGCACAAATAGAATCGACTTCTCTGCTGTGTACGATCCACAGACTGAAAACATAGTCATTACCTCTGTCATTGATAACTTAATCAAAGGGGCAAGCGGACAGGCTGTTCAAATATTCAACAAAAAATTCGCCCTCCCAGAAACCATGGGCCTTCTATAATTTTGATAAAGAAGGCACGCTAGGAATGTTTGCCGAATAAAGTGACTTTTATATTCATGGAATCCCAATTTACAGTAAAGACTCAAGAAAACTCCAAAGGACTTTTCGATTGTCCGGGCTACAAGTTTTCAGCAACGGGTGTTGATATTCGGGACAACCAATCCGGTCAACTCGACATTGCTTTAATCGTTGGGAATGCTCCACTGAAATCAGCCGCTGTCTTCACTCAAAATGATGTGACTGCCGCACCGGTTGATTTATGTAAAGCAGTCCTCAAAGCCAATCCTGAGAAAATTGGCGGTATTGTTATCAATAGTGGGAATGCCAATGCCTGCACGGGGAAAAATGGAATGGCGGATGCCCAAGAAATGTCGGCCAGTGCACAAGTCACAACAAATATAGGACTGCCCTTTTATGTATGCTCAACAGGAAGAATCGGCAGAAGACTTCCAATTGATAAAATATCTGCTGGGATTGGCACTTGCGCAGAAACGCTCAAACATTGCCCAACGCAATCCGTTCAGACAGCTCAAGCGATATTGACCTCAGATACCTGCGAAAAACTAGCGACTGTCACTATCCAATACCAAGGCAAAACTTTCACCCTTGCAGGAATGGCCAAAGGAGCTGGCATGATCGAGCCTAATATGGCCACCATGCTCGCATTCATCGTCACGGATTTAGATGCTACCCACGCTTCACTTCAAAAATGCCTCTCCAAAGCCAATGCACAAACGTTCAATTGCATATCTATCGATGGCGACATGAGTACGAATGACACTGTGATTCTCCTCGCTAATGGAGAATCTGGCTCATCTATTGATGAAGATCCCGTATTAGAACAAGCATTTCAAGAGGCACTCACTTTAATTTCCGAAATACTGGCTAAGAAAATTGTCAGTGATGGTGAAAAGATCACCAAAGTTGTCACCCTTGAAGTCAAGGGATGTAGTACATCTGAAAGTGCAGAAAAAGTGGCTCGGGCCATTGGCAATTCACTACTCGTAAAGACTTCTTTTTACGGATCAGATCCAAATTGGGGTCGGGTTGTTGACGCTGCGGGCTATGCTAGGGTTGGACTGAAAATCGATCAGCTCAACCTTCATTACGATGAAGTTCCGGCACTGCTTTCAGGCATTCCTCAAGAACAACATGCAGACGACTGGAAAGCCATTGCTCAAAAAAAATCATTTACGATTACTTTAGACTTAAATCAAGGAGACGAATCATTCAAATTAATCACCACAGACTTAAGCGAAGCCTATGTTGATTTCAACAAAAGTGAATAGCAGACCTATGTTTACGGAAAATAAGTTATTAGATTTAGACGCAACCACTAAAGCCTCGGTTTTACTGGAAGCACTGCCTTATATTCAAAGATTTAAAGACTCCATATTTGTCATTAAATACGGTGGCGCTTTCATGGACTCAAGTGACTTGAGCAAACGCAAGAAAATTGCTTCCGATATAGCCTTCCTGCATGCCGTAGGCATCAAGGTCGTGATTGTTCACGGAGGCGGAAAAGCCATCACCAATACACTCAAAGAAAAGGCGATTAAAACGGAGTTTAAAAATGGCCTAAGAGTTTCTAGTCGGCCGATTATTAAAGTCGTTGACCAAACGCTGAATCATAAAATCAATCCAGATATTTGCCAAGATATCATTGATCAAGGTGCGCATGCTACGCCCATCGACGGCAAAGATATTTTACTCTGCAAACAAAAATTATTCACCGATGAAAACGAACCAGACAAAACATACGACCTCGGCTTTGTCGGAGAAATCGTTAGTGTAAAAACAAAGATCATCAAAAAAGCCTTATCCAGTGGAAGTATTCCTGTCATTTCACCTCTAGCAAAAGACGATGATGGCGATATCTATAACACAAATGCAGACTCTGCAGCTTGCAAAGTAGCTATTGCACTCAAGGCAAGACGGCTTGTTTATCTCTGCGATGTTCCAGGCCTTATGCGTGATGTGGAAAATCCTGACAGCTTAATTTCTTCACTACAAGTGCATCAAATCGACGAACTCATCGATAATAAAATCATTTCCAGCGGAATGATTCCAAAAGTCGAAAGTGCTCAAAGTGCCCTGCTTGAAGGCGTCAAACGGGTTCACTTCATTCACGCAGAACAAGCACACACTCTTTTATTAGAAATCTTTACCCATCAAGGTATTGGCACTGAAATCCTCAATAACTAGACAACTGATCTATGGAACACTACCCATCATTAGCCAAAAATTACGCACCACCTCCTTTCAATGCAGTTAAAGGGCAAGGGATCTTTTTGTATGATGATCAGGGGAATCAATATTTAGATTTCACTTCTGGAATAGCTGTAACTTCTCTTGGACACTCCCACCCTAAATGGACAGAAGCTATTCAAGATCAGCTTCATAACCTAGTTCATTGCAGTAATCTTTTTGGGATTCCTAGCCAACAAAAACTCGCGGATAAACTTGTACAAATCGCAGGACCCGGACGGTTATTATTTTGCAACAGTGGTGCTGAAGCAAACGAAGCACTGATTAAATTAGCCAGACTGCATGGCCTTAACAAAAGCCAACAAACCGGTCAGGCTTGCCATCAAGTAATCACGGCTACTAATGCTTTTCATGGTCGCACTTTTGGCTGCATGGCAGCCACACCACAAGAGAAAATCCAAAAAGGATTTCACCCGATGCTTGAAGGATTTCGCTACGCTGAATACAATAACATTGAAAGCTTTAAGGAACAAATCGATCCTTTGGTTGCAGCAATCATGATCGAAACTATTCAAGGTGAAGGCGGAATATTCCCCGCTGAAAATAGTTTCCTGCAAGCACTTCAAGAACTTTGCCAAGACAACGATATTCTCTTAATTATTGATGAAGTACAATGTGGCATTGGCAGAACTGGAGACTTTTTCGCTTACCAAGAAAGTGGAATCACACCTGATGCCATTGGTATGGCTAAAGGACTAGGCGGTGGATTCCCTATTGGTGCTATTTGGATTAACCAAAAATACGAAGATCTTTTCCAGCCAGGATCACACGGTACTACTTTTGGTGGAAACCCTCTTGCCTCCGTTTCTGGAAACGCTGTCATCGATACAATTTTTGAAGACAAACTTTTGGAAAAAGTACAGAAGCAATCAAAACCTTGGCACGAAAAAATCCATGATTTAAAAACAAAATACCCAAATAAACTTCACGCCGTACGGGGCAAAGGATATATGGTTGGTATTTCAGTTGATGATGCACTGGCTGTCACTCATAGTTGTCGGAGTGAAGGCTTACTTGTTGTGCCTGCTGGTCACAATACCATTCGTCTCCTCCCTCCATTAATCGCTGAAGAAACGCATTTAAACCAAAGTATAAAAATCTTAGACTCCGTTTTTAAAAACGCATAATTATTTTCAAACGAATATTCGCAGTACGATGAAACATTTTAATCACTTAACTGATTTTTCTTTAGAAGAACTTCAAGCTACCTTGAAGCAAACCAAGGACTTAAAGCTCAATCGGACCAACACTCCTAAGAGCCTAGATAAACAATCTTGGGGACTACTCTTTTATAAAAGCAGTACTCGGACAAGAGTCTCTTTTGAAGTGGGAGTACAAGAACTCGGTGCAAATGCCATAGTCCTCAATTCACAAAATACTCAAATAGGTCGAGGTGAAAGCATCAAAGATACTGCCATTGTTCTTTCAAGGTACTTGCACGGTTTAGTTATTCGAGCCTATGATCATTCGGTCGTCACTGAATTTGCGAAACATGCTAATATGCCCATCGTCAATGGACTCACTGACTTCAATCACCCGTGCCAAGTGCTAACCGATATTTTCTCTATCCTAGAGAGAATTGATCCAGAAAATCTCGATCTCTCTGCACTCAGAGGCAAAAAAATTGCCTTCTTCGGCGATACTGCTTCAAACATGGCTAATTCATGGATCATTGCTGCCGCATATATCGGATTTGACTTAGTACTAGCTGGTCCTGAAGGCTACGAACCCACGCAAGAGGTGTTAGAAAAACTCAAAGCAGAAAACCTGACTCCGAGACATACATTCACCAATAACCCAATCCAAGCTGCCGACCAAGTTGATATCATCAATACAGATGTTTGGGTTTCTATGGGCGATGAAGCTGAAGCCAAAGAGCGAAAAGAAGCCTTAGCCGATTTTCAGGTGAACGAAGCTCTTGTCGCCAAAGCGAATAAAGATTTCTTATTTCTTCATTGCTTACCTGCACATATCGGAGAAGAAGTCACTCAAGCTGTTATTGAAGGACCGAATTCCATTGTTTACGATCAAGCTGAAAATAGACTGCACACTCAAAAAGCGATTCTAGCTCAGCTACAAGAACACTCAAACTAAGACGCTTCACGATTTCACAAACTAAATTATGGATATTCCTAAACATGTTGCTGTCATTATGGATGGTAATGGTCGGTGGGCTAAAGAACGAAATCTTACTCGACTCGCTGGACATAAAGAAGGAATCAATACCGTCAAAAAAGTTATTGAAGCGGCAATGAAGAGCAAAATTCCCTACCTCACTCTTTATGCCTTTAGCTCAGAAAATTGGAATCGGCCTAAAGACGAGGTCAATGGCTTGATGGCTCTACTGAACCATTTCTTGGAAAAAGAACTGAAGCTACTTCTTGAAAACAAAGTCCAACTCAAAACAATTGGACGGGTTCACGAATTACCTAAAGAAACGTATCAACGCATAGAAGCGGCTAAAGAAAAGACTGCACATTTTGATCAACTCACGCTCACAATCGCCCTTAACTACAGTTCTCAAAATGAAATTGTAGATGCTGTAAAAAATATCGTTAACGAGGCAAAAGAAGACGCAATTAACATTGAGGAATTAGACTACCCAAAACTCGCTTCTTATCTAGATACTAAAGATTTGCCAGACCCTGATCTCATCATTCGCACTTCTGGTGAGTATAGACTGAGTAACTTCCTGTTACTTCAGTCAGCTTATGCAGAAATTTACACTATCCCCACTTACTGGCCAGACTTCAACCAATCACATTTCAACAAAGCGCTAGATCAATATGCACAACGCGAAAGACGCTTTGGAAAAATTAGCTAAACTCCAAAAAGACTCACATATCCTTCTATGAACACACGTATTATGACTTCAATTTCACTATGGGTTTCAATCATACTAGCACTCGTTATTTTTCGTGTTCACGCTGGTATATTTATATTAGCTTTCATTGCTTTCTTTGCACAACTTGAACTTTATCAAATGTTTGAAAAAGGTGGATCTAGGCCCATGAAAAAAATCGGACTCACCAGTGGTGCGATCCTCATGTTTGGCTCATTTTATTTTGGAGACTTAAGTAATGATTTATTTCTGCTTACCTTCCTTTTTATCACACTATATATTGCTAGTTTAAATATTAAAAAAGGAAACT
>WTIG01000121.1 GCA_011522825.1 Puniceicoccaceae bacterium | reverse complement strand
TTCGCGACACGATCACTGAGAATTTTAATTCTGGGCATAGTTTTGTTGATAATTTTAGTTTGTATAGTGATTGTTGTGTCTCAATGCAATAGACATATTTCTATTTTCTATTTTTATTATAAATCTTTATGAAAAATTCACTCTCCAATGAAGCAAGTCTGTACCTAAGACAACATGCCGATAATCCAGTCCATTGGTATAGTTGGGGCAAGGAAGCATTTGAGTTAGCTAAGGAGAAAGATAAGCCGATTTTGATTTCAATTGGTTACTCATCATGCCATTGGTGTCATGTTATGGCACATGAGTGCTTTGAAGACCCCTTTATTGCGGATATCATGAATAAGCATTTTGTATGCATAAAGGTGGATCGTGAAGAAAGACCAGATGTCGATCAGGTTTACATGGAGGCGGTGCAAATGATTATTCAGAGAGGAGGGTGGCCATTAAATGTCTTTTGTTTGCCAGATGGTCGTCCATTTTTTGGAGGTACTTATTTTCCGCCAGAAGATCGAGGCAATGGTCTTGTCCCTTGGCCGCAGCTTTTAGTTCGTATTTCAGACTTTTATCAAAAATCTCGTGAGGAGTTATCCGAAAATGCTGAAGCAATACGAAATAATTTATTAGCCAGTAGTGCTTCAAGTCTTAGCAATAAAGACTTTGATTGTGCTGATTTAAATATTGCTGTACAAGGTATCTGTGGGAATCACGATGACCAATATGGCGGTTTTGGGCAGGCTCCAAAGTTTCCACAAGCGATGTTGCTGAATTTCTTGATGTCGATGCGAGATCATAAAGAAACGAGCAAGGAATTAAGAGAACGAATTGATTTTGTTTTGAGTCAAACTCTTAAGGCAATGGCCCATGGGGGAATTTATGATCAGATTGGCGGGGGGTTTTCTCGTTACAGTGTCGATGCACATTGGCTTATCCCGCATTTTGAGAAAATGCTTTATGATAATGCGTTGCTTTTAGAAAGTTTTGTTAGGGGCTATTTGCTCAAAGAAGAGCACTTATATCGTTCAATTATTGAAGAAACGATTGATTGGCTCGATCGTGATCTTCTATTGAACTGTGGTCTGTATGCTTCTGCATTAGACGCTGATGTCGATGGAGAGGAAGGGAAGTCCTATGTTTGGGAACCAGAAATGATCGAGCAAATCCTAGGGCCTTCTTTAGGCAAAGACTTTTCTTTAGCCTATGGAGTCTCATCAAAGGGAAACTTTGAAGATGCAATGTCGGTCCTAGCATTACAAGATGGCGATTATACAGTACGCGATAAATTAAAAGACGCTCGTAATGTTTTGCTTAAATATCGGGAAGAAAATAGAAATTTACCAACTCGAGATGATAAAGTATTAACCGCTTGGAATTGCCTTTTAGCTGTAGCACTAGCCGAAGCAGGGTTTTATATGAATCGTAAGGATTGGGTGGAAAAGGCTCGGCATATAGTTGATTTCATTGGTTCAGATTTGATCATGAACGAATCCGATGACTTTTTATTAAGTTCCGTCTATTATGAGGATTCAAACAAACGAGTTCCAGGGTTTTTGCATGATTATGCTTATTATGCACAGGCTTTATTAGCTGTTGCAGGAAAAGTTGACTGGCTTGAGGCAGGTGCTTCTTCAGAGTATGTAGATAAAGCCAAAGTTTGCTATAGGCATATTGAATCTCATTTTGGTGATGTTTCTGCGCCAGGTTTCTATTATACATCAAAAGATGCAGAGGCACCAATTGTTCGTAGAAAAGAGTGGTTTGATAATGCAACGCCTTCAGGTAATGCTATGGTTTTGCATGTCGTTTCCCAGTTGTATGCTTTAACTGGTGATGCTGACTATGAGACTATATTGATTAAGGAGCGCGCCTTTTATTCTCAGGGTGCAAAGCAACATGCAAGCGCAATTGCTTGTAGTTTAGAAGCGATTGCTCAGGGGGATTCGATAGCTATTATTAAAACAAATAATCAATCGGATATTGAGTTAGCTAGACAGGAATTAATCAAGCACCCTTGGAAAAGACTCTTTATGCTATTTGATCCAGAAGTTGATTTTCAATTATGCATAGGGAAAACATGTTTCCCCAAAAGGGCTTCTTTAAAAGAAAGTTTAGCTAATTATTCTCAAAGTATTTGATTGTGAATATTTTGGAATGTCTATAGA
>WTIG01000114.1 GCA_011522825.1 Puniceicoccaceae bacterium | reverse complement strand
GTTGGCATTGGGTCAACTGATCCAGCCACAAAACTAGAGGTTTCAACGTCCAGTAGTAGTGGCGTCACACCGATTTGTGTTTCAAACAGGGATACCACAGCAGGAACCAACCAGAGCGTATCAATGAGCTTTGGGCTTGCTAGGAACAGTGGAACATTTAAAGATAAAGCAGGAAAGATTCAAGTAGGTAGAGAGTTAGATTGGACTTCTGCCGATAGTAATATTGATTCGTTCATGGCATTCTATACATATCAGAATAATGCAGAATCAGAGAAAATGCGAATCCTTGCGAATGGGCGTGTCGGCATCGGTACAAGCGCGGCGGCGGCTGATTTACATGTAGAAGGAGGAAGTTCTCAAGCCAGACTTATAGTTAATAGTAATACTGCACAAGATAACCACGTTGCAATTGGTTATGGCAGTGTTGGGGCCGAAATAGACACTGGAACATTTTTAACTCACGTTGGTTCAGGTAACACATTTAACATTGACAACGGTGGAGCACCTAATTCCATAGTTGCAATTAAAACTCGCCCTTCATCTGGCTCCTCGGTTGAGAGGTTGAGAGTCGATAAAGATGGCAACGTGGGCATCAACGAAACTACCCCAACCGAAAAACTTCATGTTGATGGTAATCTTAAAGTTACTGGAAGTGTTAAAATTGGTTCGGGGTCTCAGGCTACTTCAATAAGCGAACCTGGCCCTTTTGATGCATATACTCTTTATCATTGGGAAAGCAAAGTATTTAGAACGGGTGCTCCTTCGTATTACGACACGCCGCTGTGCTACGCTGACGCAGATTCTCCTTGGAATAAATCTAGCGTTGCTACAGCAAGCCCGATAAGCTTGATGAGTACACATGGGAGTGCTAGTATAAACACAGGCTCTCACGGAAAAAGAGCTTATAATTGGGACTACATGATTGCTCTTAATGGTCTTGATGTATACGATGCTTTTGCATCTGGAGCACCAGCTAATTATGTTGCGATTAAAATGCCCTGCTATTACACAAGTGGCTCAAGCGATCATCATGTTTTTCATTTAAGATTAAGACAGGATAGACGGTCTGGGGTGATGCTTTGGGTTTGTGATAGCTCAAAAGCTCCACAAAAGAAAGCTCACGGTAACTTCAACAGCAAACGAGGGGGAAATGCTAGAGGTTCGCTGGTTGGCCCAAGAAATACTGTTTCTTCATTTAATTATCACGGTCACGATTGGGTTCCATTTACGATCAGAGGTGATTATATTGATACTTATTCTTTTGCTGATAGCGATTCTCCAACTGGCAGATCAATATATTTTGCTGTTACAAATGCTGTTACAAGCGATAGTAATGGTGCTAACGGTCAATGGATAGCTGGAATGGCAATGTCTAGAAACAAAAAAGGCTGCATGATCACAGCCCCAAGCGCACTGTACCATGCGGTGAATGGATCACAAGGAAGAGGCGGAAATTCAGTTTTTGATCATGGCGGTTGGTATTATAGTAATTTTTTGCAGATTCGCCATGATAGAGTTGGAAATTGCTCAGTTCCAATTATTGGAACAGACAAGGATATTATTATGACATTTATTTCAACAGGTCATCCTGATCATTGGGGTGAAGGTACTGATATTTATCTTATTGATGGAAGTGGAAACACTAGATATGCAGGAGCAAACGGAAACAACGGTTGGGACAGTTATGTTCCAAATCAGGTTTATAGACCAGGATTAAGTTCAATTGGTTCATTCCAATCATTGGGGAATAGGGCAGGGTTTAGTCATTTCGGAATGATACCTTATACAATTATAATTCCTCAAACTGAAGTCGCTAGATGCGCTTATGATACTCAGGGTATTCTTTGTTTACAGATTGGCTTCTCTAAAATGCATGACCCGTGGAGAGATGGAGATTATAGAGCTATTGCCACAGAGCCAGCTATTTAAAAAAAATTTGACACAAAAGCTTCTACCAGCTATAATAATGTAAATATGTCAGAGGAAAAACAAATGTCTACGACTGAAGCGGTTAACCTTTTGGTTAATGCGGCTCGCCAACTTAAATTAACTTTTCAGGAACATCAGACAATCGAGCAAGCTGCTCAAATTGTTGTTTCTGAATTAAATAATAAATCTTCAGAAACTGAAGAATAAAACTCAAACTCAAAACGTCTAGTTTAATCAAATAACATTATGGC
>WTIG01000166.1 GCA_011522825.1 Puniceicoccaceae bacterium | reverse complement strand
GTAATTTAGTATTATATCACAAGTTAAGTTAAACATTTAATTTCATTTACACATTGGCTAAGCAAAAGAAACAAGATAATAAACGAAGCAAAATATTTGTTTTAGACACAAACGTATTACTGCATGACCCTCAGTGCCTACACAAATTTGAAGATAATACCATCGCTATACCTGTTGAGGTACTTGAGGAATTAGATAAAAAGAAATCTGCACCTGGTGAATTAGGCTTTTCCGCACGAAAAATCCATAGGGATCTTAGATTACTTTTTGATAATGATTTAGAAGATGAAGCTAAGCTAAAGGAAGCGTTTCGCTCTGCCTTGTCTTGCACATTGCCAACAGGTGGACAACTCATTGTTGTTATCAATGATTTCTTAATTAACACAAAGGAAAGTGAAAGCTTAAATCGCTTAAGAGCGACTCTGTTTGATTTAGATAAGATGGACAGTCGAATTCTGGCATCGGTATTTTTCCTCAAAGAAATTTGTGATGACCAACGTGTAATCCTCGTGACCAAGGATGCAAATATGGCATTAAAGGGGATTTCTTTAGGCTTAGAAGTTCAGGATTATATGAACGATAAGATTTCTAATAAACAAATGCCATCTGGTTTGAATGAAATTACTTTATCCCAAGAAAATTTTGATCTATTTATTGAAGAACATGGAGTTGATTTGCCACCCGAAGATACTAAAGACCTTTACATAAATGAATATGTCTATCTTAAACATGAATCCAACCTAGAAATTGCACGTTACCATGGAGATGGTCAGCTAGAAGCCTTGATTATAGGCGACTCTATGGGGATCAAGATTCCTAAAGGTATTAGAATACAGCCTCTAAATCTTGAGCAACGCATGCTTATGGATGCAATGCTCGATGAGGATATAAAATTAATTACCTGTAGGGGTAAGGCAGGAACAGGTAAAACTTTGGTTACAATCGCCTCAGCACTTTATCAAACCTTAGGTGAGGATAATATTTATGAGCGTCTGTTTATCACCCGTCCCTTAGTCCATATCGGCAAAGATACAGGTGCATTGCCGGGCACACTCGAGGAGAAGATGGCTCCATACATAGCCCCTTTTTATGATAACTTAGAAGTTCTCTTCAATAATCGAAAAACAGCAGGCGAGTCAGGGAATTTAGATGGAAGTTCACAAATAGATAAAATCACATCTAATCGTAAGCGAAAAAAAGCCATGGCTAAACTAGCAAAGCAGCCGCAAAATAATGAGGGACACTCAGAAGATTCCGATAAGCCGAGGAAACCCTACCAATTTTTATTTGATTACGGAATGGTGATTGTCGAAGCGATGACGTTTATTCGAGGACGTTCATTGGCCAACACCATCTTTATAATTGATGAAGCCCAAAATCTGACACCGCATGAAGCTAAAACAGTTGTTAGTCGAATGGGTGAAGGGTCAAAGGTCATTCTTCTGGGAGATCCTGCACAAGTTGACAGTATGTTTCTCGATGCGATGTCTAATGGTTTAGTACACACCGCTCAACGCTTAAAGGGTACTGAAATAACTGCACATATTGAGTTGACTAAGGGTGTTCGTTCTGAGCTCGCTGAGTTGGCCGCTGATTTACTTTGACATTTTATTTGAGTAATTCCCAATAATACTGGAAATACTTACGACTACACTTCATGCGTTTTTTATTAACTTCTCACGGATCAACTGGAGATATATTTCCAGTAATTCGCCTAGGTCGTGCACTAGTCGAAGCAGGGCACGATGTGCGTTTTGCCACCGTAAATCTCTTTAAAAAAGATGTTGAATCTGCAGGTTTAAAATTTGTGAAATTGCCACCTGACTGGGATCAGAGTGGTTTTGCAGAAGCGATGCGTGAGCTGAATAAATCTAATAACTCGATAGACCTGCTTAAAATGATCTATTCGGAAGCAAATCCTTTTCTGGATGAAATTATTGAGATTCTTAGACGTGAATTAGAAACAGCCGATGCCTTTGTCAGTAATTATATATTTGGTAACCTATGTCGACTGGCAAGACAGCTTGAGGTACCCTGTGCTGTAACCACATTTGCACATAATGCGATTCCTTCCTATTCGAAATCACCGATTAGTTTGCCTAGAGCACTCAAAATCCCTCATTTTATTAAAAAGCCATTTAATAAATATTTATGGAAAATTGCTGATTTATATCTCTGTTGGAAT
>WTIG01000168.1 GCA_011522825.1 Puniceicoccaceae bacterium | reverse complement strand
GCTTAGGGCTCAACTAAAAGATGAAGGTATTGTAGTAAAGGATATGAAAGGTAAAGTTGACTGGGCGTTAGAAGAATAAATAAAGGGCCTTTCAGCCCTTTTGAATTACTTCAGTACTACGTGCTTTTCTTTGTATTTCTTTATCTGTCGTCTCAGTGCTTCCGTGGCATCATCTGCCGCCGCCTCAAACGACTTTTGCCTTGCTTTAGCAAACAATTGCTCGCCGGGAATATTCAATTTTATCTCCAAAAGCTTATTTTCTCCTGATTCATCTTTGTCTAATCTCAAAAAGACTTCAGCATCAATGATTCGGTCATAAAATGTCTCTAACTTATCCAATTTTTTTTGAATAAAATCGATCAGCTTCTGATCTGCGTCGAACCGAATGGAATGCATTTGCGCTTTCATACTTTTTTGTTTTAAGGGTTAAACATTATGCCTTTGGATGAGCCTGATCAAAAACTGATTTCAGCTTTTCCAAAGAATTGTGAGTATACACCTGGGTCGCTGCCAGGCTAGTATGCCCTAGAAGATCTTGAACCGCCTTCAAATCCGCTCCTTTATCAAGAAGGTGAGTTGCGAAGGTGTGCCTCAGCACATGCGGGCTCTTTTTAGAAAGTGTCGTTACGCTTCCCAGGTAGTTTTTGATGGTCCTGTAAACCATCATAGGATACAAAGGCTCGCCTTTGTCCGTCAAGATGAGATTTGAATGCTCTAAATTCCCCCACATATCTTTCTTTAACGAATGATAGTCTTCTATTGTATTAACGATAGAATCGGGGATAGGGATGACCCTTTCCTTATTTCTTTTACCAAGTACTTTGATAGTACCGTCAAATCTGTTGATATCTGAAGGTTTCAAGGATATTAGCTCGGCTAAACGAATCCCGGTGGCGTAAAAAAGTTCTATGATAAGCTTATCTCGTACCCCAAAATAGTTGTCCGGGAATTCAACTTGATCAAGCAGACGATTCATTTCCGTCTCCTTCACGAAAGAAGGGAGTTTTTTATCTGTCTTTAACGGCTTTAATCTTGAAGCCGGATTCTTTTCGAGATAATTTCGTCCACTAAGGAATTTAAAGAAGGACTTCAGGCAGGCGATTTTACGATTCACAGACCTGGGGGAGATTCCTTCCTCTATCAATTCAACAACCCAGCTTCTTAAATGGCTGTGCTGAACCTCCGTGAAATCAGAAATCTCAAATATGTTTGAAAGGAATAATTGAAGACTAAAAAGGTCGTCCGAATACGCCTTAAGCGTATGCTTACTATACCTTTTTTCATGAGTAAGAAAACTCAGGAATTTTTCAACCATATCAAGCTAGCCTATAATTAAGAGGGCCTAGACTAACTTACGAAATTATTAGATAGAAGTAGCGGGGAAAAAGAATTAATTATTATCCGCTTCTCTCATTTTTTGACGATAAGCAGCTTTGATGATCTCGTCGCGTCTTTTTACTGAAGACTTGGTGAAATGTGTTCTAGATCTCAGCTCTCTCAGTACACCCGTTTTCTCGAACTTCTTCTTGAAACGTTTAAGCGCTTTATCTATAGATTCGTTCTCTTTTACGTTTACTACGATCATTATTAATTAATTATTGGGGCGCAAATATAAAGAATCAATAGTAATACAATAACCTCTCGGTAATTATTTTGCAATCCTTCAGCAAAAGCTCTCCTTTCCATCAGACTTTCTCACGATTAAGCTAAGAAAATCATTCATAATGGATCAATGTTGGTGGATTTACCTATTTTGTCAGTTCGGTTCATGGCTAACTATTTGATAAAATAGAGATTGGAAGCAATTCTTACATATCAGGAGTTCTTTTACCTCACAGCTGGCTTTCTCGTGATTGCTATTTCAGCAAATCAAATTGCCCGGGTATTTCAGAAGGTTAATTTGCCTTTGATCACCGGCTTAATCGTTACGGGTGTAATTGCAGGACCGTATATATTAGGCCTTATACCGAAGCAATCCGCATCATCCTTAACCTACATAAACGAGATGGCCCTTGCTTTTATAGCTTTCGCCGCAGGAGCAGAGCTTTACTTACGAGAATTAAGAAGCCGTTTCAATTCCATTAAATGGAACACATTTGGGCAGCTTTTCGTGACGTTTGTGCTGGGTGCATTAGCTGTGTATTTATTTGCTGATGAAATCCCCTACATGGCGGGGACTTCTACTA
>WTIG01000110.1 GCA_011522825.1 Puniceicoccaceae bacterium | reverse complement strand
CGTATAATATATTAAATATCTCACTATCTTGACCAAATTTACGGACGTGGGCTAATGCTTGTTCAACCGTCCATTCTGCTCGAAGACGTATATACTCTGGAGTCATTAGACGACCGACACTTTCTTCAGGATAACCAAGGAGTTGTCGGGCTTCTGTAAGGTCTTCCAAGCTGAGTAGCTGCATTAATCTACGAGTGACGGTGGCTGGAAGCTCTTGTAAAAGAGAAGTACGATCATCGGGATTTAAATTAGCGAGCAAGCTTCGGGTATCTGCATCGGTTAAAGCAGCGAGCAAGCTATCTTGATCCTGTGGCTCCAAATAGGAAAATACATCGGCTGCACGTTGTCTGGGCAGAGCTCGAAAAACAAGGATTTGCTCAGCTTTTTCTAATTGAAGCAACAAATCAGCTATTTGTGGGTCGACCCAAACTAAGATATTCTCAATAGCGGATTTTAAGTTGTTTCCACGAATTAATTCTAGGATTGGATCAATGGAATTTATTACTTTGCCTGCTTCACTCATAGCCTTTTCTAAATGCTGTAGAGATTAACTATAAATAAATCAAAAGGAAAAGAAGAATTTAAAGATTTTTATTTGTCTCATCACTGGAACGCTCACAGCCATATTGTTCAAGGATGGGAAGGATAGCACTAGCCATATTATCCCATTGAGCCTCTTGGTCTATAATTTCACTAGCACAATTCAAATATTGGATTTTATTATTGAGCGTCATGGTTTGCCCTTTTTTTGCAAGCCACTCTGTCATGACATCAAGAGCATTGAGCCATTCTGCAAAAGGATAATCACTGACATCAACTGCAGAAACAAAGACCTCTAGCGCCTCAGCTTGATGCCTAAAATACTTAAATAGCTGTCTTTTTTGTTCCGGATAAACCTCGCCTAAGTGACTTAATTTTTGATTGTGATTCATACTTTTTTATCTTTGTGATGTCACTATTGAAAAAAATAGAGTGCGAGTCGATTCTGTATTGAAAAGAGTTTGCATGTTCGGAAAATGAAAATCATATATTTCATATAGCATTCTATGAACTCATCAAATACTATAAGGTCTGCAGCTCGTGCCATAATTATACAAAATAATTCCGTATTATTGGTGCAGATGAAAAATGATGGTGGTGAATTTTTCATTCTCCCGGGTGGCGGCCAATTACATGGCGAAACACTAGTTCAGTCTTTAGAAAGAGAGTGCATGGAAGAATTAGGCATCGATATTTCAGTGGGGCGATTGATTTATACTCGTGAATACATCGGCAAAAATCACCAGTTTGACCATCGCCATAATAATTTTCACCAAATAGAGCATGTTTTTGTCTGTGAAATCTTAAATGACAGTCAATTGGGCAATGGTCATGAAACAGACAAAAAACAGATTGGTTATCGCTGGATTAAATTAAATGAATTATCTGAATATAAAGTCTTGCCCAGTCCGATAAAGTCTTTGCTTCAAACCGATGACTTGGCTTTGTCTAATAGCTATCTCGGGGACGTAAATTAATGATAAGAATCAAGCAAATGATTGGCTAATGAATCTACAAAACACTCGATCAAATCAAAAAGAGACAGATTTTGTACTCAAAAAAGAGCTATTAAATTTTGATTGGATCAGCCCGATCTCTATCTTGATTTTGTCGCTGATCGGGATTGCCTTTATCTATTCGGCTCAATCCACGATAAACGATGCCGATTGGAAAAAACAAATTGTTTGGGTGTTTTTAGGAGTTGTTGCCTATGCGATTCTATCTCGCATTAACTATAAACATATATTAGGCTATGCGCACTACATCTATCTTTTGGGTGTTTTGGGTTTGCTTTTAGCCACTCCATTAAGCCCGATAAGTGTTGAAATGATGGGTGCACGTCGCTGGATTGACTTAGGCTTCTCCACGGTTCAACCGACAGAGGCGGCAAAAATAGGTACCCTAATCATGGTTGCTAGTTTACTGGCACGCTCAAATCTTGAAAATGTAAAAGATACGCTTGTAGTCCTCTTAAAAATACTATTGGTTGTACTATTCCCTATCTCGTTAATTTTCATTCAGCCTGATTTAGGGTCAACTCTCGTGTTTCCACCCATGATTTTCTCTCTACTATACGTATCTAATTTGTCTAAGCAGTATTTTGTATCTGCTTTTATAGCGTTTGCTTTGGCTTTTAGTTTACTTAGTAT
>WTIG01000160.1 GCA_011522825.1 Puniceicoccaceae bacterium | reverse complement strand
TTCTATCTCAGGCTGATTTGATTGAGTTTGCAAATCGGCATTTAGAGAATCGGATAGAGCGATTCAAAGAATTAAATGAGTTGTTTTTTGAATCGATCCCTGATCATAAGTTACGGGTCCAAGAATGGGATCAAAGTGAAGCAGTGCCATTATCGCAATCACTCGGTGCTTTCTTAACTGGTAAAGATTGGATTACGGCTTCAGATCAACAAGATTGGTATGGAATTCTACCTTTGCTCAGTGGTTCACTGATTATTTCATTTGTCGCATTATGCATTGCAGTTCCTCTCGGGGTTGGGGCCGCCATTTATACAAATCAGTTTTCTTCACCGATGGAGCAGAATTTGATTAAGCCTTACATCGAATTTATATCCGCTGTACCATCTGTAGTGATCGGATTTTTTGGTGTGGTTGTTTTAGGTGAGGCGATACGAACTTTATCTCAGTTCGATGTGTTAGCCTGGATTCCTTTTTTTCCGATTCAAGAACGGCTGAATACACTCACCGCAGGGTTTTTATTAGCCTTAATGGCTATTCCAACGATTTATACATTAGCTGAAGATGCGATTAATAACATTCCTAAACATTTAAAGGAAGCGTCTTTAGCCGTTGGGGCAACTCCATTGCAGACAACTTTTCGTGTTATCGTTCCCAGTGCTTTATCTGGCATTATTTCAGCAGTTATGCTAGGATTCGGTCGTGTGATTGGCGAAACAATGGTCGTGTTATTATGTGCTGGTAACCGGATTAAGATACCCGAATTTTCTGATGGCTTAGGTGTATTTTTTCAGCCCGTGCATACGATGACAGGCATTATCGCACAAGAAATGGGTGAAGTGGTACGGGGTAGTGTTCATTATCGGGCATTATTTATGGTGGGTATTGTTCTCTTCATTGCTTCTTTGATAATCAATGTGAGTGCACAGTATGTGGTTAAAAAGTATAATAAAATGGAAAACTAGGGAGTGCGTGTAATGGAATCGGATATAAAACAGCAAAGAGCTCATATTTTTTCTAGACGTTTTTCACGCAATAAATTTGTCGAGCTTTCAATAACCGGAGTTCTACGTTTTTTTACTTACTTGGTAATTGTTTTAGCTGGGTATTTATTTTGTGATATCGCTTATAAAGGGTCTAAGGTCATTTTTATCAGCGAAGCTCCATTTATAAATATTCAATTTTTAACGGAAAAACCGCAAACGCTTCATGTTTTTGAGCCTGCTGAAATCGATACAAAATTAAAGGCAACTAGAGCCGAAATTCTAACTAAAAGTGTTCAGAGAAAGGCTTTATCCAGTGCTAATTATGAAGAGGCTAATAATTATACATTAGCCATAAAAGAACTGAATAAAGAGGTTAAAGCATTAGATGTATTACGTAAAGAAGGCCGTCTAATGTTTAGCGATACGGAATATCGTGCATTAGTTGAAACCCCTTCTGAAAATGATTATGTTTACAGCACTTACGCTTATAGCGGTGGAGGTATTGGTCCTGCAATTATTGGGACTACGCTTCTTGTTTTTGGTTCGATTCTTATCGCTTTAACTTTAGGAGTTCTTTGTGCCATTTACTTAAGCGAATACAGTCGCCCAGGAAAAGTTTTACAATCAATTCGCTTATCCATTTTGAATTTATCAGGCGTGCCTTCAATTGTTTTTGGCTTATTTGGATTTGGTTTATTTGTTTTATATTTAGACTGGGGTGTTTCTTTGATTGCGGGTTGGTTCACTTTAGCCCTGATGGCTTTGCCTGTTATTATAACCGCAAGTGAGGAATCAATGAAAGCCATCCCCAAAGGATTTAGAGAAGGTTCTTTAGCGCTTGGTGCTACGAAATGGACCTGTATTCGTACCAACGTCTTGCCTTATGCGATGCCTGGTATTCTGACATCTTCTATTATGGGTATTGCTCGGGTAGCAGGGGAAACAGCCCCGATTATGTTTACAGCAGCCTTTGCTTTAAGAGATCGCTTGCCTTGGGATGGCTTGGAGCAATCTACCGACTTTTTCTTTCAAGGGGTGATGGCACTGCCATATCATATTTATGTAGTCAGTTCAAAAATCCCCCAAAATGAATATACGCAAAGTATGCAGTATGGTACAGCGTTTGTCTTTTTGCTCATCGTCGGTCTGTTTGCTTTGAGTAGTATCATCTTAAGAGTGAAAGTCAGAAAAAAATATGATTGGTAATC
>WTIG01000204.1 GCA_011522825.1 Puniceicoccaceae bacterium | reverse complement strand
GCATAAGGGTATAGAGGCTTATACAATTTAAATTAGAGATAGCTTATTAGTTTATGGATTTATTCACACAGCTTTTTATCGCACTGGATCAAACAAATAAGACGGCAGCTAAGTCTAAGCTGTTAAGTGAGTATTTTAAACAAGCCAGTCCTGCAGATGCCGCCTGGGCTATTTACTTTTTAATGGGCGAACGTATGAAGCGTTTAGTCAAGACGGCGGATCTTAAACAATGGGCTTGTGAACTCAGTCATTATCCAGAATGGCTATTTGCTGAATGCTACGACCATATCGGTGATTTAGCAGAAACCTTGGCTTTGTGTATTTTCTCTGAAGATAAATTTCGCAAAGCACCTCTTAAAATGAGTTTGTCTGAATTAATCGAAAATTATCTTTTGCCTATGAAGACAATGGAACCAGAGGCAAAAAGTCAGAGAATTATCAATTTATGGTCTAGTATGGATTTTTCCATGGCTTTGGTCTTGAATAAATTAATCACGGGAGGATTTAGGGTTGGTGTCAGCAAAAGTTTAGTCATTAAGTCCTTGGCAGAAAATGCATCGGTAGATCCCGCAGTGATGGCACATAAATTAATGGGTCAATGGGAACCAACGGAGGCCAACTTCAAAGATTTATTTGCTGAAAAAGCAACTGAAGATGAAGTATTGCGTCCTTATCCTTTCTGTTTGGCGTACCCCTTAGAGATAAAAGAGGGGGAGTCTCTCTCAATGATTTTAGGGGATTCAAATGAATGGCAAATTGAGCCTAAATGGGACGGAATACGTGCACAAATTATTGTTCGAAAAGGGGCACGAGTGATTTGGTCTCGAGGCGAGCAATTACTCAATGAACAAGTTCCAGAAATTGAAGCTGCTTTAAAGACCATATCTGATGAGCAATCCTTTGTTTTAGATGGTGAAATCTTAGCTTGGGATTTTGAAATTAATCAGGTGCGTAGTTTTGCCGATTTACAAAAACGTTTAGGACGAAAAAAAGTGAGTCAAAAAATACTGAAGGAGATTCCTGTGGTTTTTATGGCTTATGATTTACTAGAGATGAATGGGGTTGATTTACGTTTAAAGCCTACCGCAGAGCGAAGAGACGCTCTTGAGAAATGGATACCATCTATTGAAACATCGATTATCAAACTGTCACCAGTATTGGATGCTTCTAAAGGTTGGGAAGCAATGGCAGAAATACGAGACCATTCTCGAGAAAAAAGCATTGAGGGATTAATGCTAAAACAAAAAACAGCGATTTACAGTGTAGGTAGAAAAAAGGGACTATGGTGGAAGTGGAAAGTTGAGCCCTATACTGTCGATGCTGTGATGGTCTATGCACAGCAGGGGCATGGGCGACGAGCCGGCGTTTTCTCAGATTATACTTTTTCTATTTGGAATGACGGTGAGTTGGTGCCATTTTGCAAAGCGTATTCAGGTTTAAGTGACAAAGAAATGAAACGAGTGGACAAATGGATTCGAGCCAACACGACGGCTAAACATGGACCAGTGCGTGTGGTACAAGCCGAACTCGTTTTCGAAATCGCTTTTGAAGGCATACAGGAATCTAAACGCCACAAATCAGGCATAGCGGTGCGGTTTCCTCGTATTAAACGATGGAGAGAAGATAAGCTCGCTAGCGATGCCGATTCTTTAGAAACGGTGAAAAGCTTACTTTGAATTTGGAGATTTCAAGAGGATTTCTTTAGCAGAAAGTCCTTGTTTGATCATTGGTAACACGTGTTCTGTATAAGGAACAATCACCTCAAGAACATATGGCCCATCGTGAGCAATCATCTCTTGAATGGCTTCTCGTAGTTCTTCTTTTTTAGAAACACGTCTCGCTTTTACTCCAAAACCTTCACTGATTTTTACAAAATCTGGATAGATCGCATCCAAGTTATCGGGCCCTCCGATGTTATCCTTGTCGCATAGGATCGTTTGACCTCGAACACTCTCATACAGTAAGTCTTCCCATTGAACCACCATGCCTAAGTGCTGATTGTTCATGATGATGGTTTTTGCATTGATCTTTTCAATCTTAGCTGTGGCCAGTTCTTGAACGTTCATCAAGAAGCAACCATCGCCATCAATATTAACAACGAGTTTTTCTGGATGAGCGATTTTTGCACCGATAGCTGCAGGTAATCCAAAGCCCATAGTCCCAAGTCCTAATGAACTGATATAGGTTCTAGGCTCTCTGAATTGAAAATATTGAGCCGCCCACATTTGGTGTTGTCCTACGCCCGTTGAAATAATGGCATCGCCTTTAGTTTCCTGGTATAGGGTTTCGATGGCTTCTTGCTGAGTGATATGCTCTGAAGCTTCATAAGAGAAGGGGTGCTCAGCTTTCCATTTTTGAATAAGTGAATTCCATTCAGAAATATCAGGCTTTTGACATTTATTTTTCTTCCACAATTCAATGAGACGACGAATCGCATATTTGATGTCTGAGTGGATCGGCAGATCTACAATCTTATTTTTATTATGCTCTGAGATATCAATATCGATATGTGCGATCTTTGCTTCAGTCGCAAATTTTTCAATCTTACCAGTGATACGGTCATCAAAACGAGCTCCTAAACATAGCAAAAAGTCGCAATCACAAACAGCCCAGTTACCAGCAACCGTACCATGCATACCAAACCAGTAGAGTGATTGTGGGTCTTCAGAGTCAAATGCTCCAAGCCCCATAAGTGTTGATGCAACTGGAATACCCGTTAATTTGGCAAACTCACGGAGTTCTAAATGTGCCTCTGCAGAAATAATACCACCACCTGTATAAAATACGGGTTTTTCTGAATTTTGGATTAGTTCAATGACATTTAGCAATTCCTCGTCTGAAGCCTCTGGTAGAGTCACATCCGTTTTATAGCCAGGAATATCGATCGCATCAGGAAATTCAGGTTCAAAAAGTGCTTGTTGAACATCTTTAGGAATATCGATAACAACCGGTCCTGGTCGGCCAGTATTTGCGATGTGAAATGCTTCTTTAACGACTCTCGGCAAGTCCTCTTTATCTAAAACAAGAAAGCTGTGTTTAACAATGGGTAGAGTCATACCAAAAAAATCAGTTTCTTGGAAAGCTGCTTTACCAATGAATTGTTGGTACACTTGGCCAGTAATTGCGATCAAAGGAATACTATCCATGTAGGCATCCGCAATACAGGTCACTAAATTAGTTGCACCCGGTCCACTCGTCGCCATGCAAACGCCTGGTTTTCCAGTTGCACGAGCATAACCATGCGCCATGAAGCCACCACCTTGTTCAAAGCGTGGAAGAATCGTTCGTATCTTTTGACTCTTTGTCAGTGCTTGGTGTAATTCCATAGAAGCACCACCTGGGTAAGCAAAGACCACATCCACACCTTCTTTTTCAAGAGCAGCGACTAAAACATCGGCACCCTTCATTGTCTGACCTTTTGTGTCATTCTTAGAGATGTGATTGTTTGTTTTGTGTTTCATAATGATCTATAACTGTATTTAGGTATTAATACTTTATGGTAATTCGTAATAAAAAAGAGAATTAGTTAGAAATCATTAATGGGCTTAACTCAAGTCTTAAATAATCGGATTTCATTGAGACTATTCGCCTAGATTACTTTTTCATTTAGGTTGCCATTAGCACTGAGTCTTTATTCAATTCTGAATCTTATGATTAAAGTATTATTTTTAGGAGACGTGGTTGGCAGACCGGGACGAGAGTTTCTAATCGAAAAGATTTCCGAATTACGATCAGAGTTATCTTTGCATGCTGTGGTTGTGAATGCTGAAAATGCTGCTGGTGGTTCTGGAATAACGGAGTCTATTGCAAGCGATTTACTTTCAGCAGGTGTGGATGCAATTACCTTAGGCGATCATGTTTGGGATCAAAAAGGCTTTGAATCGGAAATTGATAATTTAGAAAGAGTATGCCGACCAGCAAACTTACCGAAGGATAATCCTGGGCGTACTCATTTAGTGATCCCAGCAAATGGCTTTAAAATTGGAATATTCACTGTTTTGGGTCGAAATTACATCGGGATGAAGGCGGATGGTTGTCCGTTTCGTTTTGCCGATGAGCTATTGGATGAATTGAAAGATGAATGCGATGCCTTTTTAGTCGAAGCCCATATGGAAGCGACTTCTGAAAAGGTGGCATTAGGTTGGCATTTGGATGGAAGGGTTGCAGGTGTTATTGGCACACATACGCATGTGCCTACTGCAGATGGGCGAATTTTACCTAAAGGAACTGCCTATATCAGTGATGTGGGCATGTCGGGCCCTTATCACTCAGTCCTAGGCCGAAAAGTTGAGCCTGTGATCGACTCATTTTTAGATGGTATGAAACGTCGCTTTCCTGTAGCCGAAGAAGATGTTCGCTTAAGCGGTTGTCTTATTGGAATTGATGAAAAAAGGGGTATTGCAGAAAGTTTTCAGCGTTTTGAACTAAAGAAAACGCCAACATTGGCTTAAATCTTCTTCAGTGCATCACACAGCCCTTCAATAGCTGATTCCATGATTTCGGAATCGTGTGCTGTTGAGATAAAGCAGGTTTCATAAGCGGAAGGTGGCAGGTAAACCTTATTGCTTAACGCTTGATTGAAGAGAGCTTTGAATAAGTCAGTATTTGATTGAGTCGCTTCCGTGAAGTTAGTCACAGGCGTTTCCGAAAAGAACAATGCGAACATAGATCCTACTTGTGGAACTTGTAGAGGGATGCCTTTTTCTTTGGCCGTTTCATCCAGTGCTGTTTTTACCCTGCTGCCTAATTGATCCAATAAAGGGTAGGGATTATCTCGCATACATTTTTTGAGAGAAGCAATACCTGCAGCTAAAGCGAGTGGATTGCCACTGAGAGTGCCTGCTTGGTAAACGGGACCGTCAGGTGCGAAATGATCCATAATCTCCGCCTTGCCTCCAATAGCACCAACTGGGAGTCCGCCTCCTATAATTTTGCCCATTGCAGTGAGGTCAGGTGTTACGCCTTCTTTTTCTTGGACACCACCTAGAGCTACCCGAAAGCCAGTCATGACTTCATCAAAGATAAGGATGGATTGGTGCTGATTCGTTATTTGTCTCAAGTCAGAGAGGAAATTTGCTTTCGGTAAAATTAATCCACAGTTTGCTGGGTAAGGTTCAACAATCACGCAGGCAATCTCGTCCTTATAATGTTCAAAAACTTGTGTCAGAGCATCTAAATCATTGTAGGGAATCACGATAGTTTCGTTGGCAAAGGATTCAGGAATACCTGCACTATTTGGATTGCCTAGAGTGAGCGCCCCAGAGCCAGCTTGAACAAGCAAAGAATCAACATGACCATGATAACAGCCTGAAAACTTAATGATTTTATTTCTTTGTGTGTAGCCCCTAGCTAATCGAATCGCTGACATCGTAGCCTCGGTTCCACTGTTACACATACGAACTTTCTCAACGGAAGGGACAATCTTTTCAATAAGTTGAGCCATTTCAACTTCATAAGGGTTTGGGGTGCCAAAACTGGTGCCTTGATCCAGTGCAACTTGTATCGCTTCTTTTATCTCTGGGTGATTGTGCCCATGCAGTGCAGGCCCCCATGTGCAAACAAAGTCAGTCAAACGTTCATCATCTGCTGTATATAAAAAAGGCCCTTCTGCTCGTTTTGTAAAAAAGGGTGTACCACCAACTGAGCGAAAAGCTCTTACCGGGGAATTCACTCCACCGGGTATATATTTTTTAGCAGTTTCAAATAAGTCGTTTGATTTGTGCATATTCAGTGTTTTAAAAATTAATTTATATATTTTTGTACTATGGGCATTCTTCTACCAATGCCAAATGCGAGAGGGGAAATTTTTAATCCAGGTGCGGCTTGTTTTCTTTTGTACTCATTCTGATCTACTTTTTTTACAATAAAGTTTACAATCTCAGGGTCGAATCCTTGATCAATGATTTCTGCTCTAGAGAGGCCTTCTTCAACATAGTGATGAAGAATACTATCGAGCATAGGATAGGGTGGAAGGGAATCTTCGTCTTTTTGGTCGGGACTGAGTTCAGCAGAAGGTGCTTTATCAATTGTATTTTGAGGAATGATAACCCCATTCCTATTTATATATTTAGCTAATGCGTACACTTGCATTTTAGGTAAATCGGATATCACGGCTAAGCCGCCACACATATCTCCATAAAGTGTGCAATAGCCAACAGCAATTTCGCTTTTATTCCCTGTGGTAAGGAGTAAGGCATTGAGTTTATTTGAAAGTGCCATTAGCAAAACGCCTCGTAGTCGAGCTTGGATATTTTCTTCAGTGACATCTCTTTCTAAGCCTTTGAAGCTTGGAGCTAAATGGGTCTCAATGCTATCAACTGGTTCTTTTATCGGAATCTTTTGAAATTCTATCTTTAAGTTGTCAGCTAGGGCTTGAGCATCGGAAATACTGTGGTCACTAGATATCGCAGAAGGCATCGCTACTCCAATTATATTGTCTGCACCAAAGGCTTCAGTTGCAATTGCTGCTACTACGGCTGAATCAATTCCGCCACTGAGTCCAATAATACCTTTAGTGAAATTACTTTTTTGAGCGTAATCCCTTAAGCCCAAGACTAGGGCATCATAGGTATTCTTTAAAGGACTCCCAGAGTTTTTGCTTTCTGTTGTCGTTAGAGTGGATGTCTCAATATCGAACAGACTGAGTGCAGGTTCGAATTTTGGCATCTTAGCTATAATGCCTTTGCTTGGATGGGTGATAAAACTATCGCCATCAAAAATCAGTTCATCATTTCCTCCAACCGAATTACAATAAACAACAGGGCATTTTAAGCGATGACTGACTTGCTCGATGAGATTTTGCCGAGAGTGTTCTTTTTGAATATGCCAAGGGCTTGCAGAGAGATTGACGAGCAGGTCTAAATTTTCCTTGGACAAAATTTCAACTGGGTCATTGCAATAACGCTTACTCGTTTGAACCTGTGCATCTGTCCAGATGTCCTCACAGATAGTAATTCCGATGCGTTGCTTGTTCCATTGGTAAACTAATGGCTTGTTGGCAGGTTCGAAATACCGTTCTTCATCAAAGACATCATAATTAGGTAATAAGCATTTACGCCCATAAGTTTGAATGGTTCCAGATTCACACCAAGCAACTGCATTATAGAGAGGACGACCTATATGATCGGATGAAGCTGTTTCTAAACAACCAATCAAAGCGGGGACTTCAGAAATTTCTTTGGCAATACTTTCAAGGGTTTTCTGTGCATCATCAGCAAATCTTGATTTCAGTAATAAATCTCTTGGAGGATAGCCACAAACGGCGAGTTCTGGAAAAACAATCAAATCAGCACCTTGTTCAACCAAGTTATGGTAGGCATCAAGTATGAGGGTCTTATTACCAGAAAGATCCCCCACAGTTGTATTGATTTGAGCCAGTCCTATTTTCATTGATTTGAGTATTACACATTATACAAGGCTTGCAAATCAAGCCTTTCATTTATTTATAAGAGGTTTAATTTTATATGCGTCCTAATCAACTTATTTTAGCATCAGCGTCTCCAAGGAGAAAATTTCTATTGGGTGAGATGGGCTTAGCCTTTACGGTAAAAGTTGCAAATGTTGAAGAGGATGATCGTCCTCATTTAAAGCCAAATGATTTGGTCCTGAATAATGCAATTTTAAAAGCCGAATCCGTAGCGAACAAAGTGCCTGATGCCTTAGTGCTGGGTTCAGATACCACCGTTTCTCTCAAGGGTCATATTTTTTCCAAACCAAAAGACCTTAATGAGGCTAAGCAAATGCTAGAAACACTCTCCGATCAATGGCATGAAGTCTATTCGGCCATTGCACTGAGGTGGACTAGTGGGAATTTTAAAGTGTCTTTTCATGAAGTTAGCCAAGTGAAGTTTAAAACATTAACACCTTCATTGATCCAAGAGTATCATAGCCGAGTGAACCCTTTGGATAAAGCGGGTGCTTATGGTATTCAAGAAGCTTCTGAACTCATCATTGATTCAATTGAAGGCTCCTTTAATAACATCATGGGCTTGCCTACTGAATTGCTGGCGAATCAATTAAATGAGCATGGCTTTGATTTTTTTGCTGATTAAAATCAAACCATCAACAGAATAGATAGAATCGTGACTACTAACATTCAGTCCAATTTTTATCCATTAACAGAGCAGGTTGACTTAAAGGTGAAACGTCAGTTGTGGTCATTATTGGCTGTGATTCTGTTGCATATTTTGGTGCTTCTGCTATTTCGTTACTTTATTAAATCTGAAATTTTGAAATTAAGTTTAGAGGATGCAGTGTTGCCAATAGAACTTGAAATTGTGCCTAGCTATTATGCTGAAGTGAATCCAGAGGCCGTTGAAAACAAGCCTGATAAAATCCAGGTATATTCTTTTCAAGACCAACAAGCAGCGGATACATCTATGAGGGAGGATAATAGCCCAGTCCCTTTGATAAATGGAAGCGAAGCGTACGCTTCCAAAATTGTCTCAGCGGAAGTTGTTTCTGCAGAAGCTCAATTATCTCCAGGTATTTACGCACCGAATAAAAATACAACAATGGAATCGGATTCTGGTCAGACAGATCTTACCTTGACGCATGCTGAAGCAGCTTTAAGGAGCCAAACAAATCCTTTTGAGTTTGAAGAGAATAAAACGGGTGTGGACGTAATGACTTTTCAGAATGAGGAAGCACTTATCCCCAAAACAATCGGTCAAAGTAAAATTATTCCGATAACTAAGGATGCTTTGATTGCGACTCCAAAAAGTGTATCGGAGAGGGCCGAAGCTCTAGAAAAAACTCGCCCAATCCCGATGGTCAGGCCCAAATTATCATCAGAAATTACAAAAGGACCGACCATGCAATCACAGGCCAGTGCGAATAAATTGTGTGTCATTGCCTTAGATGCAAGCTTCAGTGAATTCGGTGAATATGAACAGCAATTTTACTC
>WTIG01000036.1 GCA_011522825.1 Puniceicoccaceae bacterium | reverse complement strand
ATATAGCCCCAATTGTTCGCCGGGTTCTCCCATCGCGTTTCCTGTCGCAACTAAGCTGACCATGACAACAGCTAAGGCTCCAGTCGCACCACTGATCATTCCTGGACGACCCCCAAATATCGATGTGATCAATCCCACTAGAAATGCAGCGTAGAGTCCAACTAATGGATCAACACCTGCAACAAAGGCAAACGCAACGGCTTCTGGTACCAATGCAAGGGCAACGGTAATGCCACTTAAAATATCGTTTTTTGCGTTTTTAGCACGGCTTATAATAAATTTAGTCATTTGTGATTTTGAGCTGGAAGCTAGAGTTAATGAATTGCTTTGCAAGTAGCAAAATAGGTTTTAATGACCTTTTTATAAATGGTGTGATTAGAGTTATTGAATGAATCAATAAAAACCTAATCAGTGATTAGTGCCTGTAATACTCGGATGATAAAACTGTGTAGAGGCTTATTTCAGTGCCTCAAGATCGAGTTCGTAGGTGCCAACCCTTGTGGTTGGTCCGGTCATCCTTATTGCATAATCATCGCCAATTTCAATTTGAATCACACCACCAGGCATATGAACAGTAATTTGTTCATCACAATAGCCTAACTTATGAGCTACTGCGGCAGCAGCACTGCTACTAGAACCCGAAGCTAAGGTGTACCCAGCACCACGCTCCCAAATTTCAATTTGAATATTGTTTCTATCGATAACTTTTAAAAATTGAACATTCGTTCTATTCGGGAAGTGAGGATGTGTTTCTAAGACGGGACCATCCTTATGGGTTAATTCAGATGAAATTGAATCCAACGGAATTACACAGTGGGGATTACCAATATCGGCAATGTGGCAGAGATAATTGTTGCCGTTGATATTCAATTGAGCCTCATCGGCAAAACGCACAGAACCCATATCAACAGTTATCGCTGAAGTCGGATCTTGAATATCAATCGTTACTTCTCCGCCCAAGGTTAGTACTTTAAATGGGTTTGATTGAACGAGTTTGTGGTCGTGTAAATAGCGAGCAAATATTCTAAGTCCATTGCCACTTTTTTCAGCTTCAGAGCCATCAGGATTAAAGATTTTTAAGGCACAGTCCGCCTCTTCGGCAGGGAGAGGCCCATAAAGAATACCATCAGAGCCAAGCCCGAAATTTCTATGGCAAATGCGAACAATTGCATCGTCATCTAAAAGATCAGGGCAGTCTTGAGGATTGAGAACTAAGTAATCATTACCTAGAGCATGGTATTTATAAAATTTCATATAAGATGTGATTTAAAAATTTACTGCGTGTGCAAGCGATTGTAAGCACTGATTAGCGCTTTCAGTCCGGCTTTTTCAATATTTGGATCAATGCCACAGCCATAGACGTTCGTTCCTTGCATGCTAGCAATTTGGACATAGGCGGCGGCTTCGGTTTTAGAACCACTGCCTATAGAATGTTGCCGATAATCATTTAAGGTAAAATCTTTCCAACCGTTTTCATCAAGGGCATTCACAAAAGCACTGATAGGGCCATTGCCTATGCCTCGGATTGAATATTCCTGACCTTCTTTTTCAATTTTAGCTTCGAGGATTAAACTATCATCCGAATCATTGAAGGTTCGATTGATCGAAAGTAATTTTAGAGGTGCTTCAAGATTGATAAACGATTCTTTGAATCGAACATGAATTTCTGCAGCAGATAATTCACGGCCTAATTTATCGGCAAAATCATTAATGTTATC
This sequence comes from Puniceicoccaceae bacterium, assembly GCA_011522825.1. Taxonomy (GTDB): domain Bacteria; phylum Verrucomicrobiota; class Verrucomicrobiia; order Opitutales; family Coraliomargaritaceae. Next base: position 479 of record WTIG01000036.1, on the reverse strand, counting down.
ACCAACTTCAGGGTGCATGGCTTTAGGTAAGTCTAAGCCGTAGTCGTGATTTAATATATAGGCAACACCGCCTTTGCCACTTTGACTATTAATTCGTATAATCGCTTCGTAATTTCTACCTATATCATTTGGGTCAATGAGTAGATAAGGGACTTCCCAAAGGGCGTGGTCTTCTGATTGTTTGTTGCGCAAATCCATTCCTTTTTTAATGGCATCTTGATGTGATCCAGAAAATGCAGTAAAGACAAGGTCTCCCGAATAGGGATGCCTTTCTGGCACTTGCATACGTGTCACTTCCTCATAAATTTTCCTAAGTGAATCTAAATCGCTGAGGTCTAAATTAGGGTCAATGCCTTGAGAATACAAATTGAGGGCAACGGTAACAATGTCTAAATTTCCAGTGCGCTCTCCATTGCCGAAGAGTGTTCCTTCTACTCGATCAGCACCCGCTAATAAGCCCAATTCTGTCGCCGCTACAC
>WTIG01000056.1 GCA_011522825.1 Puniceicoccaceae bacterium | reverse complement strand
GAACTGAGAGTTTTGCTAAGCATTCTCGCGGCTTTTCTGGGAATATACTTAAGCAAAGAAGAAGCTTCTGTAGCTTTTTTTCCAGGCAATATACGAGCAACTTCACGTGCCTTCTTCGGTGAAATTCTCATATATTTAGAGTAAGATTTAATAACCATGACTTACTTTTGAGTATGGGGATTGTGGGACTTAAAAGCACGGGTAGCTGAAAATTCACCAAGTTTATGACCAACCATGTTCTCTGTAACATAGACAGGAAGAAAGTTCTTACCGTTATGCACCGTAAAATTTAGGCCGACAAAATCAGGAGTGATTGTGGATCGTCTAGACCATGTTTTAATGGGTTTACGATCTCCTGAATCTTGTGCTTTTTGCACTTTTTTCATTAGATGTGGATCAACGAAAAAGCCTTTTTTAATAGATCTTGTCATGAAAGTGTCCTCTTACTTTACACGCCGGCCATTACGACGGGTAATAATCATAGAATTGGATGGCTTGGATTTCTTTCTTGTTGGAAAACCCTTGGAAAGTTGGCCCCATGGAGACATAGGATGACCTCCTCCGCTTGTTTTACCCTCACCACCTCCCATTGGGTGATCAACGGGATTCATCGCAACACCGCGTACCCTTGGGCGACGGCCTTTCCAGCGGTTCCGGCCAGCTTTACCAATTGTGGCTTTTTGGTGGCTACCATTACCGACATCACCAATAGTTGCCCGGCAAAGTGAATTAACTAGACGAATTTCACCACTTGGCATTTTCAAAGATGCATTGGATCCATCAACAGAAACCAACCTTGCAGCAGAACCAGCTGAGCGAGCGATTTTAGCCCCAGCGCCAGGTAACATTTCAATGCAATGCACTTTGGTCCCTAATGGAATATTCTTCAAAGGCATCGCATTACCAGGAGTAAAGTCGACTGTGTTATTAGTGCTAATTAATTTATCTCCCTCAGAGATACTGTTAGGCGCTAATAAATAAGATTTCTCTCCATCAGAATATTCAACAAGTGCTAAATGAGCGGTACGATTAGGATCGTATTCAAGAGCAATTACGGTAGCGACATCATCAAGCCTATTGCGACGAAAATCTATCGTGCGATACAATCTTTTATGGCCACCACCTCTACGTCTTGATGTTATGCGACCATAAGTGTTTCTACCTTTTTTCCTGTGAAAGCCAGTCGTTAAGGACTTCTCTGGTCTTTTATTAGAAAGATCGGATTTATTTTTGATGTAAAACCTTCCCGAAGGAGTAACCGGTTTCTGTTGTAAAATAGCCATAGTCTTAGTTAAGCTAAGTCAATGCTGTCGCCAGCTTTGAGGGTTATAATCGCCTTTTTTTCGAGGGCTGAATACCCCTTTTGGTTTCTTCGCATGCGATCTCGTTTAGCCTTTGGTTTCTGAGTCAGCGTGTTTACCTTAAGAACAGACACACCAAACATTTTCTCAATAGAGTTTTTGATATTAGTGCGAGAAGCAGATGGGTATACCGAAAAAACATATTGGTTTAAGTTGGAAGAAAGCATGGTTGCTTTTTCTGTAAGCAAGGCCTCCTTAATAACATTTACTGGCTCTTTCATTTCAAATTACTTATCTGAGTCCGTGTTAAGTTTCTTAATCAAAGAATCAATGGCAGAAAGGCTACAAACCACCTTATCTGCTCGAACTACATCCAGTGCGTTAATTTCTGAGGTATTACCTAGCGTAGTCTTCGCTAAATTTCTGGCAGCTAGTTTAACATTACTGTCGAAGGTGTTATCGACTGCCAGGAATTTTACAGATCCGCCATCAATATTAGAAAGAATGTGTGAAAAGGCTTTAGTTTTTGGCTCAGAAACCTTCCATTCCTCGATGAGATAGAAAGTGCCTTCTTCAGCATGGTCTATGAGTGCTCTAGTGAGCGCTAACCGTTTAACCTTAGAGTTTAATTTTTGAGTATAAGACCGTGGTTTTGGGCCAAATGCAATTCCACCACCGCGTCTCTGAATGGCACGTTTGTCTCCGGCTCGTCCTGTTCCCAAGCCCTTTTGACGGTAGATTTTTTTACCCGAACCTGATACTTCATCACGAGTTTTAGTAGAGGCGTTGCCCTGACGACTATTGGCATGGAATGCAACAACCAGTTGGCGAAGAGCGTCCTGACCTTTTCCTGCATCCAAAACAGGAAAATTGGTGACATCTTTATCACCACTAACTGTAAGACTGTTGTTTTGACTTCTCGCAGGACACTCC
>WTIG01000188.1 GCA_011522825.1 Puniceicoccaceae bacterium | reverse complement strand
CTTCTGAGCACGACTAGCTCCATAGTAAGCAAAAGCTCTTCAATTCTTTCATTTACTCATAAATCTTACTTAAACAGCAATGACGACACAAACCACAGAAAAACACGAATTTCAAGCAGAGGTCAAACAGGTCCTAGATATCGTAGTGAATTCACTCTACACGGATAAAGAAATTTTTATTCGTGAATTGGTATCCAATGCTTCTGATGCTACAGAAAAGCTAAGGCATACACAACTGACAGAAAAAAACATTTACGAGGCGGATAAAGAGCTAGAAATCTATGTCCAATTCGATGAAGAAAACAACACCCTTACCATCCAAGATGCAGGTATCGGTATGACTCGAGAAGAGCTGGTAGAAAACTTAGGGACCATTGCCCACTCTGGCTCAAAGGCATTTTTAAAAGCACTTCAAGAATCTGGCGAAAAAAATGACAACTTAATCGGACAATTCGGAGTTGGGTTTTATTCCGTATTTATGGTGGCAGATAAAGTAGAGGTATTCACTCGAACTTGGAAAGAAAATGGAGAGTCACTCTGCTGGATCAGTGACGGTTCTGGCTCTTATGAAATTAAAACGATTGAAGGTGATGAACCAAGGGGTACGCGCATTCTTATTCACCTCAGTGAAGATTTTAAAGAATTTACGAAAAAGGAACGGCTTGAAACGATCATCAATAATTACTCCGCCTTTATCCAATTTCCCATCAAGTTAAATGATGAGACCTTGAAAACAATGGGAGCATTGTGGCTTAAAAATAAAAACGAGATAAGCGATGAGGATTATAAAGAATTCTACAAGTTCCAATCTAAAGCCTTCGATGAGCCACAATTTTGGCTTCACTTTAACGCCGATGCTCCGCTTGAAATCAATGCACTCTTATTCACCCCAAGTGAAAATATGGAAGGATTTGGTTTTGGTCGAATGGAACCTGGAGTGAACCTCTACTGTCGTAAAATTCTTATCGAAGCAGATCCTAAAAATCTACTGCCCGACTGGTTGCGTTTTCTAAGGGGTGTTGTTGATAGTTCTGATTTGCCCTTAAATATTTCAAGAGAGTCTATGCAAGATAGCTCCTTAGTTCAGAAGCTGAATAAATTACTGACGAAACGTTATTTAAAACAATTAGAAGAAAAGTCGAATAAAGAGCCTGAAGCTTATACAAACTTCTGGAACAAATTTGGCATCTTTTTGAAAGAAGGCGTAACATCCGATTTCACACACCGTGACCAACTGCTTAAACTCCTTCGATACGAATCTAGTTACACTAAAGAAGGAGAAACCACTAGTTTAAGTGACTACCTCTCCCGTGCACTAGACGGACAAAAAGAAATTTACTTCCTCTTTGGAGCCAACCGTAAAGCACTCGAGAACTCGCCCTATTTAGAAGCCTTCAATTCACGTAATATTGAAGTCTTATTCCTTTTTGAACCAATAGATGAATTTGTAATGAATCACGGAAGAAGTTTCGAAGAGAAAAATTTTGTCTCTGCCGACTCAGCCGATATTGATTTAGATGCTATCAAGAAGGTTGAGCAGGATGAATCCGAAGAAAAGCTCGATGAGGCAACCGAGAAATCCCTATGTGAATTCCTCAAAGAAACTTTACCTGAAATCAAAGAAATTTCAACGAGTTCACGCCTGACCAATAGCCCCGCCATCATCGTGAACAGTGATAAAATGATGACGGCTCAAATGAAAAAAATGCTCAAAGCCATGCAAAAGATGGATGAAATGCAAGGTGCAGAAACAAGCATCCACCTAGAAATAAATCCTAAGCACCCGCTAATTAAGAATATCGCTGTACTACAAAGTTCTAATCCCGACTTAGCTAAGCTGCTTTCAAAGCAAATATTAGAAACCAGTAAAGTTTCCGCAGGACTGATTGAAGACCCAAGCCAACTAGTTGAACAAAATTATAAAATTATGCAGAAATTAAGCGAAACTATGGCATAGTAATGGCTTTAGTCTGCATATATACTAATTATATATGCCTAAAAAAGTATCACCGGACAAACAACCATTTCGCTACTTTAATCGCGAATTAAGTTGGTTAGCCTTTAACCGACGTGTACTTGAACAGGCCCAATCTTCTGACTATCCACTCCTTGAGCGGATGAAGTTTTTAGCTTTTGTCAGTTCTAATCTAGATGAATTTTTTGAAATACGAGTTGCTGGCTTAATCCAACAGATAAAATCAGGGGTTGTTGAGCCTGGACCGGATGAACTCGATCCATGTCAACAATTAGCT
>WTIG01000154.1:1159-2258 GCA_011522825.1 Puniceicoccaceae bacterium | reverse complement strand
ATTAAATAACTATTTTTAGATAGGCAAATTTATTCCCGATTCATCGGATAACTTTAGGCAAATAATCTAAAACCTCTGTGGTACGAACCATAATCTGACCACGATCTCTGGCAAGATATTCTCCGGCCATTCCGTGAATAGTTACTCCTAGTGCAGACGCTACTGTTACATCACCAAGACCTTGAGCCAACTGAGCCCCAATAATCCCTGCTAAAATATCTCCACTACCACCTCGAGAGAATACTGGCCCGCCACGAGTATTGATATAAATTTTCTCGCCATCACAGATACGAGTCATAGCCCCTTTGAGAACGACCGTAGCACCAATATTTTTAACCATATTGACCAAGTTTTCAGGGTTAAATGTAAATTCTACTAACTTAGTCATCCTTAAAAATTCGCCCAAGTGGGGGGTCAAGACTATCTGCTTTGCATTGTGCTTTCCTTTTTGAATAACTTCCAAGACCCTCGGTACCAACGTGTCCGCATCCAATAAAATCGGAAGATTTATCTTCTGAAGTATCTCCTGAATAACCATCTCTGTATCACGAGATAACCCTAATCCTGGACCTGCCATAATCGCTGTTGCATTATTCGCATAACTTAAGATCACATCACCTGCTTGGGCACTGATAGTCCCAAAATTGGTTTCTGGAAGAGGAATCCACATCGCCTCAGGGACTTGTGCCGACAGTGATGAAACAATTGAACCTGGCGCAAATGCCGTAACCAAACCTGCACCTGATTGTATCGCTGCTTTCACTGACATCAATAAAGCTCCAGGCATCAGTGCCGATCCGGCGATGATAAATAAATGTCCAAAAACTCGTTTTTCAACATTCACTGGACGCAAGGTTCTGAGGCTATTTAAACAATCACTACTGAGGTAATATTGCTTAACCACATCATCTCTATCATTGGCCCCTTCCATTAAGCCAGTATCAATAAAGCGAATTCGCGTAAATGCAGAATGCCTCTTAAAAACTGTTTGTTTTGGAATCCCCGCTAAGTAGCAAAAATCAGACTTAAAATATAATTCATCATCTATTTGAGATTCAGAAAGCCCTGTAGGAATATCCACTGATATACGAACCTCTAT
>WTIG01000154.1:0-1059 GCA_011522825.1 Puniceicoccaceae bacterium | reverse complement strand
TTCATCTCTTGTATTAGTTGCTAAAAGAACAACGACCCTAGCTCTTGGCATCGTACGCATTATATAATCAGCCACTAATAAACTATCACCACCATTTTTTCCTTTCCCACAAAGCACCAATAAGGAGAGGTTTTCTGAGAGTGGCTTCAATTCCTGAAAATCTTTTAAAACTTCTATAGAAGTTTTATGACCCACTTGCTTCATCGCTGCCCATTCGTCTTCGATTGTTTGAAGCACCTGCTTCTCTAACTCAATGGCTTGAGAATTATCTAAAATTGGGTAAACCCCTTTGCCGACCAATGAACTGATATCGCCTATCATTGTTTTATTAAATTATTCACGCATGAGCGATAACATATTTTTTACTGCAACTTCCACGCCTAAGAACAATGACTGACTGACGATTGAATGTCCAATATTCAATTCATTCAAATGCGGTAATTGTTTCACTTGCCTTATGTTATCGTAATTAATTCCATGACCCGCATTGACGACTAATCCTAGACTATGTGCTAGCTCCGCACCCGATTTAAGGACATTCCATTCTTCTTGCCAATCACCTAAAGCGTATTGGTTTGAAAAGGCACCCGTATGCAATTCGATCCATGGGGCATCCAATTCGGCTGCGGCTTTGATTTGATCAACATCTGGATCAATAAACAAACTCGTTGCAACTCCAACTGATTTCATTGATTTAACCACATCAGCGACTCGCTCAAAATTTTTTATAATATCTAAACCACCCTCCGTTGTTACTTCTTCTCTTTTTTCTGGAACTAGGCAAACTGAATCAGGCTGAAGCCTCAAAGCGTATTCTGTCATTTCTTCCGTACAGGCCATTTCAAGATTCAGCCTTGTTTTCATCGAAGCCTTCACACTTTCTATGTCAAAGGATTGAACATGACGCCTATCTTCTCTGAGGTGCATAGTAATTCCATCAGCACCAGCAGACTCACTCAGTAAGGCAAACTGTAAAACACTTGGTTCAGCTAAAATAGACTCTGGATCGTCTTTATATCGTGCCTGCCTTAATGTTGCACAGTGGTCAACATTCACACC
>WTIG01000012.1 GCA_011522825.1 Puniceicoccaceae bacterium | reverse complement strand
CCTCTGTCTTATAAATGTAACAATGCACCCGATAAAAAAGACATCCTTGGTACGCTGCTTCTTTCAGTATTGTCAGGGCATAAACGCTACACGCATATGAATGAAATATCTGGCGATGAAGTCAGTGCAGAAATTTTAGATCTCAATAAAGTTTGCAGTGAAGACTCGACTCGTCGTGGAGTTAAGCGAATGGATGAAAATGATGCGCTTAATTGGCTCAATCATCACTTAAAAAAGAGCTGGGAGCCGATGACTGCTTATGATTGGATACTTGATATAGACAGTACAGTCAAACCAGTTTTTGGTCATCAGGAAGGAGCTAAAATCGGCTACAATCCATCATATAAAGGCACCACCGACAAAATTATACGAGAGTCATAAGTTTCTATTAATTAGCCACTTACACTCTTTCATGACTTGAATTATTCCATGGTTCCCCTACTGTAAAACATTGATTTAAAACAACTTAAGGTGATAATGAGGTATTTCATAGATCCACGCCAAAGGCAGCTTTTTGATTATACCGAGAGCCAACTTAGCGACGTCGCTCTGAAGCGTCTTAAAAGTAGCTACCATGCAGTCTATCGCTATGTGATCTTAGAGCTCATGCCCGTAACAGAGATTGGTGCAATGTTTCACCCTAGTCAAGGCCGGCATACGAAGGAGCTTTACTCGATGGCTGGTTTGATCCTTCTTAAAGAATTTCATAATTGGACAGAAGCAGAAGCTGTTGATGCCTATCTTTTTGATACCCGTATTCAATATGCTTTGAATCTGGGCTCTGATAATTTAAGTCTGTGTGAAAAGACGCTTCAACGCTATCAAAAGGCTATTCGCGAAGAAAAGTTAGCTCGAAAGATTTTCGACGATATCACCAATAAGCTTATCAAAGAATTGGATTTAAATATCGAAACTCAGCGTTTAGATTCGACTCATGTTTTTTCAGATATGGCAACCTTTGGCAGAACTAAGTTGATGGCCAGTACACTAACGAGATTTTTAACCCAACTGAAAAAACACCATGGCAAAGATTTCGCAAAAGTCTCGGAGTCACTTTTGGCGCGTTATCAGCGAAAAATCGACAAACTCTTTGCCGAATTCAAAAAAGATCAACAAAAACGTTTATGGCTTCGTCAACAGGTCGCAGAAGACCTTCATAAATTGATTCAGCTTTTTGCGGGGCATGCTGAAATTGAAAATATGAAAACCTTCAAAGACATGTTAAGAGTTTTTGAAGAACAATGCGAAGTTATCGATGCTATTTCAGTGGATGACAATGATGACGACGACTCTTCTCAAGTAAATATCAAAAAATCTCCAGGTTCTGATGTGATGCAAAATCCATCTGATTCGGATGCGACCTATGACCCTTATAAAGGTCAAGGCTATCAAGTCCAGCTCAGCGAAACCTGTAGTGAAGATAATGACGTTCAGCTTATTACTGCGGCTATACCACAAACGGCGAGTGCTTCAGATTCCGATGCTGTTGACCTCATATTAGAAGATTTGGAAAATAGCGAAACCCTCCCAAATACACTCATCGCAGATACCCTCTATGGCTCCGATGAAAATCATCAAACATGTGCTAAGAAAAATATTGTACTACATAGTCCAGTCTCCGGGAAAGCGCCCAAAAAAGAAGTTGAAAAAACAACTGACGCTCAAGTTCGTTTAGCTCAACGACGGCAAGATCAACAAACCAAAGAGTGGGCCAAAATTTATAATTCCCGAGCAGGAATCGAGGGAAGTATTGGAGCCTTGAAACAAAAAACGGGAATGGTCCGGCTGAGGTATCGCGGAGCCTCAGCCGTATTTACAAGCATGCTTCTCAAAGTCGCGGGCTGGAATATCGCCCGAGCGCATGCCTCTGCCAAAATTCGGCAAAAAATCGTAACAATCTTACAAGGAGGACTCATATCAATACAATTTTCAAAAATCACTCGAACTTTAGGCTCAAAACAGACCTTTAGACAACTCCAAAGACACTTAAATTTCAAATAAACGGGTGAAATTGCGAAACCACAGAAACGGCAGTCTTACTTTTGTCGCTGGTGCCTATACATGCATTTAGGATGGACAGTATTTCTTTATTACGACTATCAAAGGTTTAAAAAAGAGAAAACTAAATCAAGCTTCATTCCAAGTTCTGTAGGATTACTTATTCAAGGTTATTCACTTTATTTATTACGAAGCATAGTGAAAAGTACCCAAGGAAAACCAGATCTAATGTATGCTTGGATTCTACCATTTATTATTAGTAC
>WTIG01000149.1 GCA_011522825.1 Puniceicoccaceae bacterium | reverse complement strand
AGTTTAAATAAAATTGTTCGACCCTTGGTTAAAAACCATTTAATTTACAAATATGTCTCTTTTTTACGCTACATTAGCTACGGGCTTATTTCTAATTCTTTGCGGAGGAACTTTAATCGTTAACTATAACAGTTCCCAAGTTTTTCTTAAGGCCTTCCCTCGCTCGAAAACAGCCACTTATATTTTAATGGCCTGTGCTATGATTTGGTTTTTATATAAAATACTCAATTTAGGTCCGGCAGATTTTGGCGCCTATAAACCCATCTTATTGTCCATTTTTTTAGCGATCACCTTTGCATCATTTTATTTAGTCCCTGATTTTTTAGGCGTACGTGCTTTGGCTGGACTCGCTTTATTAATAGCCAGTTTGTTATTGGACGCAGCCTATATGCAAGATCCCGCGTCACGTTTATTTTTAGTCAGCTTTGTTTATCTAGTTATCCTCTTGGCACTTATCTTAGGGGGAGCCCCTTACTTGCTTCGTGATGCCATTAACTGGTTTTTTAAAAACCAATTTCGTGTGAAACTTTTTGCCTATGTGCTTTGCTTGTATGGGGCTTTGCTTGGTTACGTCGCTTTGAATTATTAAAATGTCCAATCACGCTACAGGCAAAGGAGTGTTATTTATAATTTCTGGCCCAGCTGGAAGTGGAAAGACCACTATATGCGATGGGCTAATGGGTAAGGAGTCGCTGCAAAGAATCGTCACCTCAACCACACGTAATCCAAGAGAGGGTGAAATTGATGGAGAGGACTATCATTTTTTAACCCCTGACAACTTTAAAACAAAAATCAAAAAAGATGCGTTTTATGAATACGCCACAGTTCATAACAATTACTATGGGACTGAACGAATGGCTATTCTTAATCCTATATTAGCGGGTCAAAATTTGCTTTTAAATATTGATGTGCAAGGGGCTAAAACCATCAAAGAAAAAGCCTCCGCAGATGAAGCTCTGAAAGGACATATCGTAACTATTTTTATAATGCCACCATCTTTAGAAGAGTTAAACGCACGACTTCAAAAACGCGGCACTGATTCTGACGAAGAAATTGAGCGCAGGCTAATTGTTGCCCGCTCAGAAATGGAACAAGAAAAATATTATGATTATACAATAGTCAGTCAGTCCAAATCAGCAGACCTAGATGCGGTACTTGAAATTTATAAGAACGAAGTTGCTCGCCAACGTTAACCCGAACGACTGATCTCGATTATGCCTTCACGTTTCACAAAGGATGCACTCAGCCAACAACTCACCTGGGAGCGTATAGACTTAAAATACATTCGTTCAATTATCAGCCAAGCTAAGGCAGAAGATATGTCAGGCTTAGGCTTAGGAAATGCGCTCAGCCAACCTTTAGATGTCACTTCAGAAATTATTCCAAATACGGACCAAGGGAAAGCAATTCTTGTGGCGCGTATCCCGATCACACTTTGTGGGCTGCATCTTGTTCCATTAATTTTGGAACACTACGACCCGTCTTTAACTTTCCAAACAGACCATCAAGATGGAGACAGTATTCCTAAAGGACACTCATTTGGAATTTTAGAAGGTTCTTCAAAAAGCATACTTCAAGCAGAGCGTATCTTATTAAATTTTCTTCAATATTTGAGCGGTATCGCCACTACGACAAAAATCTATAGCGACTGTTTAAGTGATTCAGAAACTCGTCTATTAGACACACGAAAAACCACTCCATTATATCGGATCTTAGAAAAATATGCCTTTGTTTGTGGCGGAGCCTATAACCATCGCTATGGATTATATGATCGTATTATGATCAAAGATAACCACCTAGCCGTTCTTGAATCGAATGACAAACTCAGTTTGGCTGAACACATAAACCGCCTTCGTTCTCAATTTCCAAAACTGCCAGTACAAATTGAAATTGATTCTACCAAGCAACTCGAATCGGTCTTAGCTGCAGAACCCGACTGTATCTTACTCGATAATTTCTCAATCAAAGAGACTCAGGAAGCCATTCAGATTGTCAACCATCAAGCCTACACTGAAGCCAGTGGCGGGATAACGCTCTCTAATTTACCTAAATTAAAAACCCTTGGCCTCGATTTTATTTCAACAGGGGCTCCGATACACCAAAGTCAATGGGTGGATATAGGATTAGATTGGTTGTGATGAAAAAAACAAATACACAAAACCCAGCTGTGGAATTTGATCCAACAGAGTTAGCTGTTTTAGAAACTTTGATTCATGCGAATGATTACGTTTCTGGAAATACACTCGCTAAATCCATCGGCATTTCCAGAACCACTATCCATACAAAAATAGATCAATTAAAAAAATCTGGCTTCAAAATAAAAGCGACATCTAACCGCGGTTATTTTTTAGAAAAACTGCCTCAAAAGCTCACACCACAACTTTTGCAAACTTACAGCAATCGCACGATCAAAGATTTTCAGATCTTCTTCTATCCATCTGTTGATAGTACCAACCTTGAAGCAGAGCGTCTTTTCTCAAATGGAGCTAAGCCCCCTTTTGCTGTTTTTACTAATAAGCAGACCGCAGGCAAGGGACGGCTCGGACGGAAGTGGCATAGCCAAGCAAACCAAAACCTTTACTGCTCGATTATGTTTTCGCCCAATACAGAGCCGCAAAAACTTCAAAGCTTCACCCTTTGGGTGGGCATCGAAATTTGCCGTTCGCTTAAGACATTAATTCCTACACTTGATTTAAAAATCAAATGGCCAAATGATCTGTACTGTAACGGGAAAAAAGTTTCAGGCATTCTCACCGAAGCAAGAATTGATAGCGATCGCATGCACACAATTATCTTAGGGCTTGGTTTAAATATTAATAGTACTTCAAAATCCTTCCCAGGTGAAATTAAGACTATAGCAACCAGTTTGCGTGCGGAAACCAATCAGACTTACGACATGAATGCACTGAGTATTGAGATTATTCAGGCAACCGTGCGGGCATATAATAAATGCATTGAAGCAAAAGACGAAGACTCTCTTCCTAAAGCTTGGGATGCTTTTGACTATCTTAAAGACAAGCCTGTTTCTCTTACAGAAAATGGACAAAAAATTTCAGGGCTGGCTCTGGGCATAAATTCATACGGGGCTTTACAAGTTGAAAAAAATAATGGAACAATACATTCCATACATTCGGGGGACGTCACTTTAAAACAATGAAAATACTTTGCATTGATATCGGGAATACGAATTTAAATTATGCCATTGTTGAAAAAATGGAGGTTAGTGATGCAAACTCATTTCCTACAAAACGACTCAAAGACGACTTACATTATATCAAAGAATTTCATACGCTGATTGAAAAACATTCCGTCTCTGCCGTGTCATTTTGTTCGGTGGTCCCTGATTTAGATAGCCGATTAAGATCTCTTTTAGATTTAGAAATTCCAATTTATCAGCTAACAAACCAAACACTCAAAGGGATTGATTTACATTACCCAAAGCCCGATGAAGTAGGACATGATCGCATTGCAAATGCACTCACCGCACAAGAATACTTTTCCCTTCCCGCAGTTATTATTGATTTAGGCACTGCTATCACGCTGGATGTTGTGAGCGAAAAAGGCTATGAAGGAGGCATTATTGCTCCTGGCTTTCAATTAATGACTCGTTATCTTAATGAGCAGACGGCTCTCTTACCTGAATTAGATAATGAAGCTCTCGGATCTGTTAAGGGCAGCTTCGGAAAATCCACCGTGCAAGCTATGCAACTCGGTGTCTCGATTGGATTTTCAGGTATGGTGGATGCACTCTTACAACATATTTTAAATACCATGCAAGATACACATGCAAAAAAGCCTATCGTATTATCGACAGGAGGCAGTATTGCTAATTTAACTCAAGACTGGATAGAGAAGACCCAGTTTGTTGATCACATTACCTTAATCGGACTCGCTGTTGCTTATGAGCGTTGGGCTAATAGCGATTCTTGTAATTGATAAAACTTCAATCGTTTAGTCAGGATTTCTTTTTCTGATGCAGACTCAGCGCTCGCTAATTGTTTTTCCAGCGCATTAATAGACGCTTCAATTGCTGAAGCTTCTAGATCGCTTGCAGCAATCGCCTCGTCGGTAAGAATAGAAATTTTATCCGAAACTAATTGAGCAAAGCCTCCTTGAATCGCAAATGCTTCTTGGCTGGATTCGTTAATCACTTTCAAAGCCCCTAATTTCAATTGAGTGACCAAGGGAATATGGCCAGTCAATAAGCCAATCTGACCTGACTCTGTAGGCAAAACAACTTGTTTCGCTTCAGTTGAGAAGACTTTTTCTTTCGGGGATATGATTTCTAGCTTTAGCATAGATTCGATAATTTATGCGTTTGCACTTTCGGATGCTGAATCCAGTGAGCCGATCATATACAAATCATTCTCAGCCATTTCGTCGCATTCACCATCAAGAATCATTTTAAATCCTTTGATTGTATCTGCAACAGATACATATTGACCTGAAATACCTGTAAAGACTTCCGCCACGTGGAACGGTTGTGATAGGAATTTCTGAACTTTTCTCGCACGATAAACAATTTGCTTATCTTCCGGGGAAAGCTCGTCCAATCCAAGAATCGCAATGATGTCTTGTAAATCCTTATAGCGTTGAAGCACGTTCTGTACACCACGGGCTACTTGATAATGCTCTTCGCCAACAATCGCTGGGTCCAAAGCATTTGAAATTGAAGCCAAAGGATCCACCGCAGGATAAATACCTAACTCAGCAATCGAACGCTCAAGAACGATTGTTGAATCCAAGTGTGCGAAAGTGTTTGCTGGAGCTGGGTCCGTCAAATCGTCCGCTGGAACATACACCGCTTGGAAAGAAGTAATAGAACCTTTTTTAGTAGATGTAATACGCTCTTGGAGATTACCCATCTCTTGAGAAAGTGTCGGCTGATAACCCACTGCAGATGGTGAACGACCTAATAGAGCCGATACCTCAGCCCCTGCTTGTGAGAAACGGAAAATATTATCCACGAACAAAAGAACGTCTTGGTTTTTCTCATCTCTGAAATATTCAGCCATAGTCAAACCAGATAGAGCCACACGCATACGAGCACCTGGCGGTTCATTCATCTGACCGTAAACGAGTGCCACTTTAGAATTTTCAATATTCTCTTGGTCAATAACACCTGCATCGGACATTTCGTGATACAAATCATTACCCTCACGAGAACGCTCACCCACACCGGCAAAAATTGAATATCCACCATGTGCCTTAGCAATATTGTTTATCAATTCCATGATAACAACCGTCTTACCCACACCAGCACCACCAAAAGCACCTACTTTACCACCCTTAGTGAATGGGCAGATCAAATCGATCACTTTGATACCTGTTTCTAAAATTTCTGCTTCAGTCGCTTGGTCGACCAATTCAGGAGCTCCACGATGGATTGGACGGCGTTCCTCTGTTTTTACAGGACCTTTTTCATCCACTGTATTACCAGTAACATCAAAAATTCGTCCTAAAACGGCTTCGCCAACTGGCACACTGATCGGAGCGCCTGTATTATTCACAGCCATACCGCGCTTTAATCCATCTGTTGAAGACATCGCAACTGCACGAACCACTCCTTCACCTAAGTGCTGCTGAACCTCTAAAACTAACTTCTTAGTTTCATCATTAACGGTGAACTCTACTTCGATAGCGTCTAAGATGTTAGGAACATTCTCTTCAGCGAAGGCGATATCGATCACCGCGCCAATAACTTGAACTATTTTTCCTGATGTACTCATAATTATATCTCTCTTTTAAATTCTAATGCTAATATTTTTCGTTTGGTTATGCGGCCGAAGCGGCAGCAATTTCTAAAATTTCTTGGGTAATTGCCGCTTGTCGGGCTTTGTTATAATCTAAAGTTAATGAATCCACCAATTTAGATGCATTATCTGTTGCCGCCTTCATCGCTACCATTCGAGCTGAGTATTCAGATGCTCGGGACTCCAGAATCATTTGGTAAATCATAAAGTTAACATACAAATCAGGCAATTGCTCCAAAATTTCTGCCGGAGATGGCTCAAAAGAAATAGCTCTAGAGTCATCGATAGCTAAGTCACTCTCCCCTTTGATCTTATTCTTCAACTGATCGAGCATCGTTTCTAAATCCAGAATTGGTAGCAAAGGCATGATAACCGGTTTTTGTACGAGCACATTAACAAAGCTTGGATAAGCAATTTCTAAAGTGTCAACCTCTCCAGATTTGTAAGCCTCGATTGCCTTTTCGACTAATGGCGCCACCTCATTTGATTCGGCTTTATCAGAAACTTCGTAACTACCAGCTAAGTTTAAGCCTTCGCGCTGAATGAACTGCGTGCCTTTTTTGCCAACACTGAAGAAAGAAGCATCCTCTTTAACTTCATCTGCGATCAAACGGAATAAATTAGTGTTTAAGGGTCCGCACAATCCTTTGTCTGAAGATAATAAAACGATGCCACGACGTTTCACATCACGAGCCTGAAAGAATGGATGCTCAATCGTCTCACCAGAAACTTTGTAAGCATTACTCACTGTATTCAACATATTAGCCAAGATTAATGAGTATGGACGGCCAGCAATCGCAGAATCTTGTGCGCGCTTCATTTTTGATGAAGATACCAATTGCATCGCACGTGTAATTTGTCGGGTATTTTTGACCGACTTTATTCGTCTGCGTATGTCTCTTAAATTAGCCATTGATTATTCCAGTAAGCGTAAAAGGTTTTTAAATTAACCAGCGAAGCTTGTTTGCCACTCAGATAATAATTTATTCAAGGCTTCTTCGATACCTTCGCTTAATTGTTTCTCACTACGAATTTGGTCCATTGTAGAAGAGCCAATAGTTTCTAAAAACTCTCTTAAGCTAGAAGTTGCTTTTACGATTTCTGCAACATCGATTGAATCAAAATAGCCATTTTGCACTGCGTAAATCAATGAGGTTTGGACCTCTACAGGAATTGGATTAAACGCTGTTTGCTTAAACAACTCAACCACACGAGCACCACGATCCAGTTGGGCTTTTGTCTTTGCATCAAGGTCGGAACCAAACTGAGCAAACGCCGCAAGTTCTCTAAATTGAGCCAATTGCAATTTCACCTTACCGGCTACTTTCTTAATTGCTTTAATTTGAGCAGCAGAACCCACACGAGATACGGACAAACCAACTGAAATCGCTGGGCGAATACCTTGGTTGAATAAATCTGTTTCAAGGAATACTTGTCCGTCTGTAATAGAAATAACATTGGTTGGAATGTACGCAGAAACGTCACCCGCTTGTGTTTCAATAATTGGCAGTGCGGTCAACGAACCATTTCCATTTTCTTCGTTTACACGAGCCGAACGCTCTAATAAACGTGAATGCAAATAGAACACATCTCCCGGATAAGCTTCACGACCTGAAGGACGTTTCAATACAAGTGAGATCTGACGATAAGCCACCGCTTGTTTGGATAGATCATCATAAACAATCAAAGCGTCCATTCCGTTATTCATGAAGTACTCTCCCATAGAGGCCCCAGAGAACGGTGCAATGTACTGATTAGCAGGATTATCGGCAGCAGGTGCTGTCACAACAATGGTAAACTCCATTGCATTCGCTTTTTCTAATACATTAATCGTACGAGCGATGTTAGAATTCTTTTGTCCAACAGCTACATAAATTGAATACACTGGACGGAAACCTTCTTCAAATGTTCCGTCTTCTTTACGGTGCTGGTTATTGATCTTTGCTTGGTTGATAATCGTATCAATTGCAATAGTCGTCTTTCCAGTTGAACGGTCGCCAATAATCAACTCACGCTGACCACGGCCAATTGGAATCATTGAATCCACCGCCATGATACCTGTTTGTAGGGGCTGATCCACTGACTTACGCGGAATAATACCTGGAGCAATTTGGTCGACTGGGTACGATTCATCAGAAGCAATCGGCCCTTTGCCATCTACAGGGCGACCAATCGCATCCACCACACGACCTAATAAGCCTTTACCTACAGGAACAGAGAGCAATTTACCTGTGGTCGTTGCCTCATCGCCTTCTTTAAGGTTTGAATAGTCGCCTAAAATAACACAACCGACCGCATCTTCTTCAAGATTCAAGGCCAATGCAGTTACGCCATTACCGAAATCGATCATCTCGTTATACATAACGTCTGACAAACCTTCCAGTTTGGCCACTCCGTCCGCAATCGATACGATGCGTCCGACATTCTTTTTCACTACTCCCGCTTCATAATTAGCGATTTCTTTTTCTATTTGTTCAACTATTGAGCTCATGATGTTTTAAATTCTTTGTTTATAATTAGATTTCACCGGCTATACGTTTCAAATGTGCCGACACGGAAGCGTCATACACATCATCTCCAATACGAACCTGCAGTCCCCCGATTAATGATGGGTCGAGTTTAGTCCTTACTTGAACAGGACGGTTATATTTTTTTTCAAATACATTTTTAAGCGAAGCGATTGCACCCTCATTTAATTCAGTCGGTGATGTCACTTCAATGGTTTGCCAAGCAATCGCCTGTGATACTTTTGGGCGCAATGCTTTAAGTAATGGAATAAAATGCTTAAACCCAGATTCTTTTAAACGAAGAACCCCCTGCCAAAGCTCCGACTCATTCAATTCACCCTTTACAGTTGATAGGGTAATCAATCGTTTTGCTAGTCGGTTAATTTTTTTATTCGTATCCATTCAATCTAAGATAGATTATTGCTTAAATTTTCTGCTGCGGCATTAGAATAACGCTCTTTGTCTTCGGAACTAAGCTCTTTGTCTAACACTCGAGCCGTTGTTTCTACAACAAGACGAGCCACCTCTGCTTTGACTTCAGCCAGCATTTTTTGACGCTCTAATTCAGTCGCTTCTCCTGCCTTGCGAATCAAGCTCTCGGCTTGTGCTGAAGCTTCTTGTATTTTTTGCTCAAGCATCGCTTTTGATTGATCTCTGGCATCGCCTAAAATTTTCTGTGCTTCGGCAACCGCTTCTTTAATTTTTTCTAAACGCTCTTTTTCTGCTTCTAAAAGCTGGGCTTTCATTTCCTCAGCGTATTGCAAACCATCTGCAATTTTTTTCTGACGCTCGTCATAGGTAGCTAAAATCGGCTTAATCGCAAATTTATAAAGGACAAACGTCACCAATAAGAAATTCACCATCTGGGCAATCAAGGTCGGCCAAGTGACGCCGAATTTTTTTGCCACTACTTCAATTCTTCCAGGCTCTTCTGCGAGCGTTACGCTCTCTGGTTCTGCTG
>WTIG01000178.1 GCA_011522825.1 Puniceicoccaceae bacterium | reverse complement strand
AACTTACACTTATTTAACAATTTAATATTATGCCAAAACGTTTAGGGAAATTTGAATTACCAAATCGTCTATCTAAAGGAGACGATTCTTCAACTGATACATTTGCTGTTTTTCAAGCAGAGCCATTTGAATCAGGCTATGGACACACTATTGGAAATGCTTTACGCCGAGTATTGCTTAGCTCAATCGAAGGTGCTGCTATTTCATCAGTTAAAATTGAAGGAGTTCAGCATGAATTTCAAAGCATCGAAGGTATCGTAGAAGATGTCACAGATGTAGTGCTAAATCTGAAAAAGATTTTGTTTGTTGCTGAAGGTAGAGACACAGTGAATCTAATCATTGATGTTGAAAAAGAAGGTGCTATTACAGCAGGTGATATTCAGCTTGCGAATGGTATTTCCGTGGTCAACCCAGAGCATGTTATTTGTAACTTGAACAAGAAACAGCGCTTTTTCGCAGAGCTTGAAGTTCGCGTAGGTCGTGGTTACTGCCCAGGTGAAGATAACAAGAAGGAGGATCAGCCAATTGGTGTGATTCCAATCGATTCTTTATTCAGTCCTGTAAAGCTCGTGAAATATTCAGTTGAGAATACACGTGTTGGACAAGAACTTGATTATGATAAACTCATCCTTGAAGTGACTACAGATGGTAGAATCACTCCAGATGAAGCCATTAAGCAAAGTTCAGCAATTTTAAAGCATCACTTAGAAGTCTTTGAGCAATTATCTGATGAAGCGATAGAGTTCGAAAACGAAACTAAGGAAATCAGCGAAGAACAAAATCGTTTACGCAAGCTTCTTAATATGAGCGTTAATGAAATCGAGCTATCCGTTCGTGCGGCAAACTGCTTAAACAATGCGAACATCACAACAGTGGGTGAATTAGCGATGAAGTCTGAGCAAGAAATGCTTAAGTACCGTAACTTTGGTAAGAAATCGTTGAATGAAATTAAGGATAAGCTAGAACAACTCGGCTTGTCTCTTGGAATGAAGATCGACGAACGATTACTGGATAACCCAATTGAACTATAAACCTGTAATTTAGAAATTTAAACGATCATGCGTCACAGCAAAAGAAGACATATTTTAGGGGTTTCTAGTTCCCACCGATCCGCAATGTTGGGCAATCTTTCAGTTGCACTCATTACACATGGACGAATTAAGACAACTTTAGCTAAAGCTAAGGCTCTGCGTCCTTTTATTGAGAAAATTATCACGCTGGCTAAAAAAGCAGACCAAGCGAATGATGCGGCAAGAAAATTGCACTTTCGCCGTTTGGCAATCGCTCGTGTGAGAGATAAAAAAGCCGTTGCGGAATTATTTGATAATAAAGTATCCGAATTTTCAAATCGTGCGGGTGGCTATACTCGTATTTACAAATTAGGTCAGCGTGTAGGTGATGCCGCAGAAATGGGATTGATTGAATTGATCGATGCTAGCGATGAAGGTTATCCA
The DNA here is from genome assembly GCA_011522825.1 of Puniceicoccaceae bacterium. Lineage (GTDB taxonomy): Bacteria > Verrucomicrobiota > Verrucomicrobiia > Opitutales > Coraliomargaritaceae. Next base: position 810 of record WTIG01000178.1, on the reverse strand, counting down.
AAACGCCCTAAGAAAAAAGCAGCTAAATCGACTAAGGCGAAAGCAAAAGCAGAGCCAGAAGCTGAAGAAGCAGAAACAGTAGTCGAAGAGTTTGCTGAGGAATCTGCTGAAACAGAAGCACCTCAAGAAGAGGCGGAAGTCGCAGAAGCAGATGCAAGTGAAGAGGCTAAAGAAGGCTAATTATTCACTTTGATACAACTTTTAAAAAAAAGCGTTTTGTTTTAAACAAGACGCTTTTTTTGTCGATTCTTCTAAGATTTAAATCAATCTATGTGATTATCTTATGAGTCGAATTTATCTATCCCCGCCAGACATTAGCAAGCAAGATCGATCTGCTGTAGAGTCGGCCTTTGATTCTGGCTGGGTCGCTCCTGTTGGTCCAGATCTGGATGCTTTTGAAGCTGAAGTCGCTAGCCGAGTCGATCGTAGTTATGCGTGTGCTGTGAATTCTGGAACATCTGCTTTGCACTTAGCCCTTTTGTCTTTAGGTATTCAGCCTGGAGATCGTGTGATTTGTCCAAGCTTAACTTTTGCGGGATGTGCATTTCCAATCACTTATTGTGGGGCTGAGCCAATCTTTGTGGATAGTGAATCAGACACTTGGAATATGGACCCCAACTTATTGAAAAGTGCCATAGAAACTTCACTTGATGAAGGGAATAAACCAAAGGCGGTAATCGTTGTCCAAATTTATGGACAATGTGCAAAAATGGATCCGATACTTGCGCTCTGTGATGAGCACCAAATTCCAGTCATTGAAGATGCCGCAGAATCTATGGGCGCTTCTTACAAAGGTAAGCCCTCAGGATC
>WTIG01000010.1 GCA_011522825.1 Puniceicoccaceae bacterium | reverse complement strand
CTACCATTGAACCCTTAGTACCCGTTGATTTAGTCATCGACCATTCAGTTCAAGTAGATCGCTCAGGAACAGCTGATGCTTTCAAGGCTAACTTAAATATGGAATTTAAACGGAAATAAAGAGCGCTACGAATTCCTAAAATGGGGACAACAAGCCTTCGAGACTTTTAATGTCGTCCCCCCTTCTATTGGAATTGTCCACCAAGTAAATCTAGAACACTTGGCTAGAGTTGTTTTCGAAGAAGATGGAGTCCTTTATCCCGATACGCTCGTTGGCACGGACTCACACACAACTATGATTAACGGACTAGGCATTGTCGGCTGGGGAGTTGGTGGCATTGAGGCGGAATCAGCCATGTTGGGACAACCTGTTTATTTCAAAACTCCAGAAGTCATTGGAGTTAATTTAGAGGGTGAATTACCTAAAGGCGCGACTGCTACCGACCTCACATTACGAATCACTGAATTATTAAGAGCTGAAAAAGTAGTGGGCAAATTTGTTGAATTTCATGGAGAAGGTGCAAAACGATTAAGTCTCGCAGATAGAGCAACTATTTCAAATATGGCACCTGAATATGGGGCCACCATGGGCTTTTTCCCAATTGATGAAAAATCACTCGAGTATTTACGACTCACAGGTCGCGATGAGTCAAAAATCGCATTGATAAAGGATTACTTAAGCGAGCAAGGTCTTTTCGGGATTCCAGAAAAAGGTACGATTACTTACACAAAAACGATTGATTTAAACCTCTCTGAGATCGTGCCTGCTGTTGCAGGACCTAAGAGACCTCAAGATCTGATTGCCGTCACTGAGCTTAAAAATAAATTTGAAACTTTAATTGAGTCACCCATAGCGGATGGCGGGTTTGGCCTTTCTAAAAATACTTTAGAGACTGAATATGCTTTTGATTATAAGGACAGCGATGAAACGACTCCTTCTCAATTAAAGCACGGACAAGTCTTGATTGCTGCTATCACAAGTTGCACCAATACCTCCAATCCGTCAGTAATGATCGCCGCTGGTCTTGTAGCAAAAAAGGCTCATGCATTAGGACTGAAGGTCAACCCTCTAGTTAAAACATCACTTGCACCAGGATCTAGAGTGGTTACCGATTATCTTAATGAAACAGGGCTACAACCACACCTAGATGCACTTGGATTTAATCTAGTCGGCTATGGTTGCACCACCTGTATTGGAAATTCTGGCCCGCTCAACGCCTCTATTGAAGAAGCCTTAAAAGAAAATTCAATTGTTGGGGCTTCCGTTCTCTCTGGAAACCGAAATTTCGAAGCACGTGTTCATGGTGCCATTAAGGCTAACTTCTTAATGTCGCCACCACTTGTAGTTGCCTATGCCTTAGCGGGTAATGTAAACATCGATTTAAGCAACGACCCGATTGGATTAGGTAGCGACGGGCAACCAGTTTACCTGAAAGACATATGGCCGACACAGAGTGAAATTGATGCACTTATTGAATCAGGACTAAAGCCTGAAATGTTCCTTTCTAAATATAATGACTTGAAAAATGCAAATGAAGAGTGGAATGCCATTGAGTCACCGACTGGGCTTACCTATGACTGGAACCCTAGCTCGACCTACATTCAAAATCCGCCTTTCTTCAATGATCTTGATGCAGAAAAAACGGATTCTGATGACTTAATTGACCTTAGGCCTTTAGCTATAGTTGCTGACTCAATAACTACAGACCATATATCACCTGCTGGCGCTATCAAAGCAGATAGCCCTGCCGGACGCTATTTAACGGACAACAATGTTTCTCCGGAGAACTTCAATAGTTTCGGATCCAGACGTGGCAATGATCGCATCATGACACGGGGAACTTTTGCCAATATTCGTTTTAAAAATATCATGGCTGATGGAAAAGAAGGTGGCTTTACAAAATTAATGCCTGAAGGCACTCCAATTGATATCTATGATGCGAGCCAAATTTACCGTGAAAGAAACACTGGTCTAATTATCTTCGCTGGAGAAGATTATGGGATGGGTAGTTCTCGAGATTGGGCTGCTAAAGGAACTGCCCTACTAGGAGTAAAAGCCGTTGTGGCAAAAAGCTTTGAGCGCATTCACAGAAGTAATCTTATTGGAATGGGTGTTCTACCTTTAGAATTTCCTAAAGGCGTAGGAGCAGATACGCTAGAGCTAACTGGCGAAGAGACCTTTTCGCTTCCAGAATTGTCTGGCGACTTAAAGCCAGGCAAACAAGTCGCTCTAGAAATCAATCGACCTAATGGAACTAAAGATACCGTTGTACTCACATTAAGAATTGATACTCCGATAGAAG
>WTIG01000161.1 GCA_011522825.1 Puniceicoccaceae bacterium | reverse complement strand
CGGATATGTCCTCTCATTTGGTGGTGGGAATGCAGGATCCAATAGTTCAACAGAGTATTGAGCATTTAGAACAATTTCGGGCGAAGAGAAGTGAGCTGGTTGTCAGTTTAAGATCCGATGTAGATAATCCAGCACTGGAAGCTGTCAATACTCAAATTCAAAATGCAGTTGAAAGCCTTGAGGGTAGTCTACAAAGCTTAGTTGGGAAATCCAGAAGGGTGATTGGTGAATTGGAAAACCAACTTCTCAATTTGAATCAAAAGTTGAACGGATTTCCAAAAACCGAAAGAGATCTCATAAATATTAAGAGGCGTTTTGACTTGAATCAGCAACTATATATCTTTTTAGCCCAAAATTTAGCAGAGGCTGGCATCGCAAAAGCTGCGACAGTACCTAATGCTACTATTATTGATGTTGCGAGAGTTAATAGAGCCGCTATTTTCCCTAACACCGGTAAAATCTATACGATCGCATTGATGTTAGCTCTCTTGGTACCCTCGTTGATCGTCGTATTACTCCAGATTTCGGACAATAAAGTTAGATCTGTAGATGACCTCGGCTCACTGGATGGGATGCCAGTTGTAGGTATAATAGGTCACAATCCCAAGGAATCTAGTTTAGTAGTTAATAAGCATCCGAAAAGTGCAATATCTGAGGGTTTTAGAGATCTGAGAACAACTTTACTTCGAATCTTAAAGACACAAGGCACGCCAGTTATTTCGGTGACTTCCACAATAGGGGGAGAGGGAAAGACATTTACCGCAATGAATGTTGCTTCGATTTTTGCTTTGCTCAATAAAAAGGTGGTCTTGGTAGGCGTAGACTTAAGGAAACCTAGGATATTCGAGGACTTTGGGTTAGACAATAAAATTGGATTGGTTGATTATTTGGTAGGAGACGTTGGGAATGTCAATGACATCATACAGAGCACTGAATACAAGAACTTGAGTGTTGTATCCTCGGGTCCTATTCCCCCCAACCCCTCTGAGCTCCTTCAGGGAGAAAATTTTGTAGTTGCCTTAGATGAATTAAAAAAGGAGTTCGATGTTGTGATACTTGATACACCGCCAATAGGATTGGTGGCGGATGCCCTTGATATTGCTCCTTACTCTGATTTGTTCCTATTCATCGTCCGGTCGGGATATTCTGATAGGCGGCAGTTAAATCTACTAAAGGGAAAAGTGGCAAAAGGGCTGCTGAAAAATGTTCACATTATCATAAACGATGCAAGTAGAGCATCTGGTGGTTATGGATACGGTTATGGATACGGTTATGGATACGGTTATGGTTATGGCTATGGGTACGGCTATGGCTATGGCTATGGCTATGGCTATGGATACTATGAAGATGATTCAAAGGGATTGAAGAGATTCTAATGAAATCTAGATTTTTTGATAGAGCGAAATGATGGAGCCAAAGCTTATCTATCACCAAGATGCCTTGAATAAATCCTCTTTTTTAGTTACCGGAGGCGCTGGATTCATAGGATCCAATATTGTAGGCTATTTACTAAGGAATGGAGCAAAGAAAGTTCGAGTCCTGGACAATTTGAGTAATGGATATTGGGAAAACATAAAGGAATTTAATGGACTTCCTGAGTTTGAGTTCCAAGAAGGCGATATAAGGGATTTCAGTGTGTGTAAAGCTGCCCTGGCGGACATGGATTATGTGAGCCATCAGGCAGCCTTGGGGAGTGTGCCAAGGAGCATTGAAGACCCCATTACAACGAATTCAGTGAATATAAATGGTTTTCTCAATGTCCTGGTGGCAGCAAAGGAGAGTACTTGCTTGAAGAAGATGGTTTATGCCGCTTCAAGCAGCACTTACGGTGACAGCAATATTCTTCCTAAAGTGGAAGGTCAAGAAGGACAGCCTTTAAGTCCATATGCCATTACGAAAGCAGTCAATGAAGATTATGCCAGAGTATTCAGTTCTGTTTACGGATTTCATACCATTGGATTGCGATACTTCAACATTTTTGGTCCAAAACAGAATCCTTTGAATCCGTATGCCGCAGTTATACCACTTTTTTGCAATGCTTTTCTCAATGATACTTCACCGGTAATTTTTGGAGACGGTAACAGTAGCCGAGATTTTACTTTTGTCGAGAATGCGATTCAAGCGAATATGATTGCCCTTCTTTCAAATGCATCGATCAAGCAACACAGCGTATTCAACGTGGCTTGCGGAGAACAAATTTCATTGAATGAATTGGTTGAGGCTTTGCGTAATGTTTCTGGAAAGAAGATTGCAGCAATATACTCTGAAGAACGCTTGGGAGATGTAAAGCACAGTAAAGCATCTATAG
>WTIG01000043.1 GCA_011522825.1 Puniceicoccaceae bacterium | reverse complement strand
CTTTCTCCCCTAACATGTCCCAAGGATGCATTAAGTATCAATACCTCTCGGCTCTCTCTTGACGAGGTCGTCTCTATAATCTTAAAAGAAATAGCAAAAAGAGATGAGTCCAAGTGAGCTTTTAAAAACCATTCCAGATCCTTACGAAATCGTAAGGCGCAGTTTGAATGCCTACTTTACAACATTCCATGATCATACTGCATCTGGGGTAAATAACATTCCAAAAACAGGCCCTATTATATTTGCTTCCAACCACTCTAGTTTTTATGACCCGCCTGTAATCGGCATCAAGAGCCCTCGCCCAATCCATTACCTAGCTAGAGATACTTTATTTAAAGGATTCTTTGGAGAATGTTTAAGAGCTATCGGGACCGTTCCCATAGCCAGAGGCACGGCTGACGTAACTTCAATAAAAGCCATTTTTAAAGTACTAAAACAAGGCGAAGCGACGGCTATTTTTCCTGAAGGAACTCGATCACTTGACGGATCTTTACAAGCTCCTCAAGCGGGGACTGGCATGATTGCAATAAAAGCAAAAGCAACTGTCGTACCTACACGAATATTTGGCGCTTTTGAAGCCTTCGGACGCGACCAAAAATTACCCACGCTCAGCAAAAGGATACACATCGTATACGGTAAAGCGCTTTCAGCAGAAGACCTTGACCCTGGCAAAGAGCATCCAGAACGCTATCTCGAAGCATCAAAAAAAATTATGCATGCTATCGACAAACTTCAACCATCCCATATTCCTGTAGTATAAAATTATGAACCAAGACCGCTATTCCTTAAGGGGTGTCTCCTCTACGAAAGACGAAGTGCATGCCGTTGTTGATAAAATGAGCAAAGGACTTTTCCCTGGTGCTTTTTGTAAAATCAATCCGGATTTCTTAACGGGCAATCCAGACAAATGCTGTGTCATTCATTCCGATGGCTCAGGAACCAAAAGCACCTTAGCCTACCTTCACTACAAGGAAATGGGCGACCCTTCTGCGTTTAGGAAAACGTCTCAAGATAGTATGGTCATGAATATTGATGACCTCATCTGTATCGGGGTGACTGATAATATACTAATTTCCAGTACCATAAATCGCAACGCCCGCAATATCCCAGGTCCCGTATTGGCAGAGCTCATTTCTGGTACAGAAGCTTTTTTACAGTCGCTTCGTGATAATGACATTATCATTCAAAGTGGAGGTGGAGAAACTGCCGATGTCGGAGACTTAACCCCAACTGTTACTGTAGATTCTTGTGCCGTTGCCGTAATCGACCGAGACCAAATTATTGACAATGCAAACATTACACCTGGGCTTTCCATTGTCGGCTTAGCTTCCTATGGACAAGCTACCTACGAGAACTTTTACAATTCAGGCATTGGGAGCAATGGATTGACCAGTGCAAGACACGACTTACTCGCAAGTTACTATTTAGAAAAATACCCCGAGACTACAGACCGCCAAACAGACAGTAAATATCTATACTGCGGTCCCTATAAAATGGATGACCCGCTTCCAGAATCTGATCTTACGGTAGGCGAAGCGTTGCTCAGCCCTACTCGCACCTATGCACCTGTAATTAAAAAACTCTTAACCCAGTACCGAAGCCATATCAAAGGCATGGTTCATTGTTCGGGAGGCGGACAAACCAAATGCTTACGCTTTGGAACCAATGTTCATTTTGTCAAAGACTCCCTGTTGCCAATACCTCCAATCTTTAAGGCTATACAAAAAGCGAGTCATACCAGTGACGAAGAAATGTATCGTGTTTATAACATGGGACATCGATTAGAAATTTATTGCATCCCTGAAATCGCCGATGCAATCATTCAAACAAGTGAATCCTTCGGCATTGAAGCGGCTATAATAGGACGAACAGAGACTAAGCAAAGTGAAAGCGATTCAAATACACTCACGATTCATCATCAGGATAAAAAATTAAACTATAAGCTCTAAGCATTATCCTAATGAAATAATTATGCATAAAGCTTGTATATATATTTTTAGCCTACTCCTTCTTCTTAATTTTTCACAGACACTTCAGGCACAAAACAACGAACTTCTTGGGTCATACAAAATTGCCTTTATTGGAAAGGACAAAGAAAGCTCAAAATATAAAGCCGTTTTTTCTGGGATAAAGGATGCCGCAAAAACATTAGGCAAAGAATTATCCATTGAAGTTGAGGTACTTGAATTAAGTCCTATTCAAAACCAAGAAGACACACAGTCGGAAGCCATTATTCAATCCTTTCTTAAAAACGTTGATGGAATAATATTAAGCGCCGCAGATAACGAAAACCTGAGTACCGCCCTAAAATTAATACAATTTCA
>WTIG01000027.1 GCA_011522825.1 Puniceicoccaceae bacterium | reverse complement strand
CCTATTATCAGGCAGCCTGAAGTTGATTGTAGTATAACTTATTTATTTTCTAGCGGAGAAAATGAAAAAACACTTGGCTTGCATACCAGCTCGAATGGAAGTATATTAAAAAACCTATTCGAATCTCAAACTACTGATGATATAAATATAATTGCTACTGTAGCTAATGAAGTGGGTATTAAGGATTTAAATTTTGCGTCAACAGATGACTTTGAGGGTTATAGTGTTATAGGCATTGGTAATTGCTTTTTACAGCAATATTCCTACTCTGCAGCAGTAGGTTCTTTGCCCAAAGTTTCTTTAAATTATGGATGTAGTAATATTAAATTTGATATCTACGACCCTGAGGAACCTCCAACTTTGCCTTCTATAAAACTAGGAGTGGATAATGTTTTTTCAGAAGAAGTTCTTTATTTAAATTCAGAATCTTTTGAAGAGGAGCTTATTGATGGCGCTAACGCTATCATGCCCGGAGATTTGGTAATTGAAATAAATAAAAAGGGGGGCGAATACGGGGGAGCGCCTTTGGAATCTATTACTGCAGCCATACAAAATATATCTATAGATTTGCCGATTAATAGGCAGGATATATACGGATTTGGAAGTAATTACGTTTTCGAAAGAAAGCTTAAAATGCCCGTAATTGGTACAGCTCAAGTTGAAATTATCGCAAGAGAATTTGCAACGGGCCAAATAGAATCTTTCTTTAAAAAAGGTTCTAGATATGATCTATTAATTAAACATACAGACAGGATTCATCATCAAAATAGAATGGATCTCGCTTCAATCGTACAAAATGTTTCTGTTGATAATGCTCAACTAATCTCTCAGTCATTTAAAAATCAAATTGGTGGACAGTCTACGGTTTCCACTTCGTTTAATTTTGGAGTGGATTCCTCAAAAGGGCTTCGCATATATGGCACATAAAAAAGCCCGCTAAATAGCGGGCTTTTTAGTGAAGATTTCCTTTGTGGGATTAAGCAAAATCTCCTGTAATTGTCAAAGCGTTTCTTGAGCCTGAAATCACAATTCCTCGAGCTAAGTCTTCTGGGCCTCCAATTTGAGCTGTAAAGGTTAAATCTACTGTTTTATTGTCTCCAATTGAAGAGCTGAATGATTCACCTTCAAGTAAAGCTCCTTTTACCCTGTACTCTAAAGCTTTTTGTCCTGTGCCGTATGGATCAGGCTCCCTTAATGTGAATAGAAGATCGTGTTCTTCTGTGTCCCAAATTAAATCCGCAACATTACCTTCTTTAAGGTCTGACATGATTGCGCTAACACTAACATTTACATTAACTGGGTAGTCTACTACTCTAGCATACCCATAAGGACTGCCGAGTCTATTTAATACGGATCTTGAAAGAGGTACGTCAATTGAGAAGCTTTGGATATGTGCTGCTCCAGGAGTGTAATCATAAGGAGGTTGATCGTCCGGCATTTTCTCGAACTCACTAGCCCTACCTTGGGTACCAAATGACATTGTTATGTCTCCTGGACGTAAGCAAGACCAACCTTCTGCTTCTGCAGCTAAGTTTCCTGCGCTATCATTTAGTACTCCACTAATGGCTGGAGGAATGCTAAATTCAACTCCGTCAACTGGAATACCATAATTAGTGTTAATAGCGGGAACATTCAAATCTTTTGTTCCATTATAGCTTTGTAAGTTTAAACCATCTACAGTAACATTTGCTGTGGGCATTCCGCCTACCGCAGCTTCAATAGAATAATTAGAAATATAACCATTACCTAGAGCGATAACATTTTTCGAATCATCCATGTCGGTATTGTTTACCGCGTCATGACCTTCGCATGTAGTTAATATGAAGAAATTGTGCCCGTCGTCTCCGACTTCTTCACCGCATTTGAAACCATCTACTATTTTATCGGCTAAAGCACTTTTTTGTCCACCAACATCCATACCTAAAAGTCTTTCATTGACTCCATTAGTTAGGTAATATGAAAAATCTAAAGTTACTGTTGGAGGGTCAACTGGAACGGAATCAATTCTGGCTAGTTGGCCAAATTGATTTACATCTTGCCTGTTGATAGAAAAACTGTAATTAGCGCTTTGAACTCTGCGTAATTGTTGTACGCCCGTTCTGATGGGCGCTCCTTCTGCCACTGCGTCTGCGTGGGTCGCGTGTGTTTTATAGTTTGCTCTGGTGGTCCAGTCCGTTGAAGTACTGAAATGATGGCCAGTTGCATCAGCTGTGCCAACATATAGCGCTTCACTTTGATAAATTACTCGTGCTCTGTGTTTGTCTGCCATAATATGATAAGGGTTAAATTTCTTTCTCTAGTTACATTTTTTATTTATAAAAGGGAATTATGAT
>WTIG01000192.1:1693-2341 GCA_011522825.1 Puniceicoccaceae bacterium | reverse complement strand
CTATTACTGATTTTATCCCTAAGCGTATTTTTTGTATCCTGCTCGAGTACTAGGCAAGATAAGCCAACCCCATCAGGACTAAACGGCTTTACAGAAACGGTCTTTGATGATGGTTCTACTTTGAATTTTGGCCCAGATGCAGGAAACTTAGAAGCTAGAAATGGTACGCTAAGCAATGAGTTCTATAACGGAAAGCAAATGATTCTCGGTTATTTTGACCCTATTTATTTTGCTTTCGATTCAATGGCTGTGGATGGCACACAAAGACCGATTCTTTTAAATGCTGTTACTTATCTTAAGGAAAACCCTGAATATGAAATACTGATTAAAGGCCGATGTGATTGGTACGGGACTGAAGAGTATAATCTCGCACTTGGAGATTTAAGGGCTAACAGCGTTGCTTTGTATATGGAAGATCAAGGCATACAGGCAGATCGCATTCATACAGTTTCCATTGGCAGTTTAGAGGCCAAAGTAGGTCTTTCTAAATCAAATGCAAAATTCGATCGAAGAGCCGATCTCATTCTTTTAAAATAAAGATTAGCTGATTATTTTTGCTTACCTAAGAAGCTAAATATTTCAGCGAAAGTCGCAGTTGCTTTATTCATCAGCTCGATATCAAAGCTCTCATTGGGTGCATGTAAATTA
>WTIG01000192.1:0-1683 GCA_011522825.1 Puniceicoccaceae bacterium | reverse complement strand
AGCACGATTCTTAAAGTCTGAAATCACTGGAATACTACCACCTTCCCGAAGGTAGAGAGGCGCGTTTCCAAATTGTTTTTTAATTGCAGAATCCGTTACGGAAAAGGCATTTCTTAAGAAATCGGTACAATCAACAGACTCAGATTTATTGGGCGGAATGATACTATAGGCATTTGCGAAACAGCCACGACGTACTTCTAATGTCACTCCCTCAGGACATCTATCCTCAATGGCTTTAATCACATGGTCTTGGACCTCATCACCTTTTTGACCTGCAACTAAGCGACAAGTGATCTTTGCAAATGCTTCACTCGGTATAATTGTTTTAGTACCCTCACCTTGATAACCGCCACCCATTCCGTTGATTTCCAAAGTCGGTTCGAAACGCACTGCCTCTAATGGAGAAAAGCCTCTCGGTTGGTAAAAGCCTGGAACTTCTAGCATGGATTGATATTCCGACAAATTCATAGGGTATCCTTTTAATTCCTCACGTTCCCATGTTTCAATTTTAGAAACCCCATCATAAAATCCAGGCACATTCACACTACCATCTGCATTATGCAAACTTGCAATAATCTCCGATAAGGCATGTAAGGGATTATAGACAGCTCCGCCATAAATTCCTGAATGTAAATCACTCTTTGGACCTCTAACTTTTATTTCTAGTTCAACTAATCCTCTTAAGGCAGTGGTTATCACAATTTGATCTGTTGTTGGGCTACCCGTATCAGAAACAAACATCATATCTGCTTTTGATAACCGGTCAGCATAGCGATCAAAAAACTTCGGCATGCTAGGGCTACCCATCTCTTCTTCACCCTCAATGACATAAGTAATATTCAAAGCTAAATCTGGTTGCTCTGATAAAACTTTATGCAAAGCTCCGATGTGGACAACAGTGGGACCCTTATTATCTGCAGAACCTCGCCCATAAATTCGACCATTTCGCACCTCAGGCTCAAAAGCAGCACTATCCCATAAATCTAATGGATCTGCTGGCTGAACATCATAATGACCATAGAGTACAATATGCGGCATGTCCTCACCAACAAAACGCTCGGCAAAGATAATCGGATGGCATTCTGTCTCTACTAATTCAACGGTAAAGCCCATTTCTTTCAGTAAGCCACCGACAAAGTCTCTAGCACCTTTCATACCCTCATGAAAATTTTTATCAGTCGATACTGAGGGGAATCGAAGATAGGACATCAAAGTTTCTAATGCGTCAAAATTTTGCATAGCTTAAATATTTTTTGGAAGGAATGAAAGAATAGCCTTATTCTGCACTATAATATAACATTGCCTCCTCCATTAATGTGTTCAATTCCATAATTCGACTTTTGCTTGAAGGGTGTGTTGAAATCAACTCTGGCATATGAAATGACTTTTCTTTTTCCATTCGTTCCCAAAAAGAAATTGCGACTCGTGGGTCATAGCCAGCCTTTGCCATATAAATTAAGCCCAAGCGATCCGCCTCATTTTCGTGCAAGCGACTATAAGGAAGTAAAACCCCTATAGTAGAACCCAAGCCGTATATTCTTAATAAACGGACACAATCTTCTCTAGAAGCCCCTTTAGTTTTCTGAGATAACAAAATACTCCCGCACAGTTCAATCATTTGCTGTCTCATCCTTTCACCGACATTTTTAGCCACAAACGTCACCATCCAATGACCGCAGACAA
>WTIG01000080.1 GCA_011522825.1 Puniceicoccaceae bacterium | reverse complement strand
GGGCATAGCTTCTACGTATCAGATTGAAGATTTTGTTGTTACGGCTTCAAGATTTGAACAGACTTTAAGTGAGCTCAGTCCTTCGGTCAGTCTATTTTCTAAAGAAGCAATTGAGTCGAGCCATTATTTGAATTTAGCCGATATTATTAACCAGGTGCCTGGCATTCATTTATCGGCTAATGGTGGTATGGGTAAGATTAAATCTATGTTTACGCGAGGTAGTGAAAGTAACCATACGGCGATATTATTAAATGGACGTAGATTACCTACTGGATTTTCAGGTCAATACGATTTGGGGCAATTGAGTTTAGCGAACGTAGGATCAATTGAGGTGGTCCGTGGCGATAATTCTAGCTTATATGGAGGTGCCATTGGCGGCATCGTCAATGTTCGAAACAACACAGCTAAAGCAGGCAAGCATCAAAGTATTAAAATCGAGACAGGTTCAGAGAATTCAAGATTTTATAATTATGATTATGGTATTTCTAATGATAAGTTAAACGCAAGTTTGGCGATTAATTCAGCCAGTACAGATGGATACCAGAACAATTCTAATTTTGATAGGGATTCAGCTAATTTTTATTTTGTTTACGCTTTAAACGAATCAGTGGATTTGGATTTTCAGTATTTATACTACGACACAGTTTTGGGTGTGAGGTGTAGTACATACAGTCAATTTTCCTCAAATCAAATAACTCCAGTATCCGATGAAATCAATGAAACCAAAGCGTATATGTACTCGCCAGGATTGGTCATCAAATTATCTGATTCATCAAAGGTAACAACGACGGCTAATTTTTCTAAAAATGAACTGAAAGCGATAAAGACTGACTGGGGCGAGGATAATCTTTTTACCGAAGCTATTAAATGCCTAGAATCTACCTACGAGCTTAGGCATAGTCATGATAAAGCAAAAAGTATTTTTGGACTCCTGTTTGAAAAAAGAAAATACGAACAGTATCCTGTAAATGATTATAGTCCTTCTAGTGTGAGCGATTATGAAGTTTCGTATGATACACGATCATTCTTTACGAATACAATTTACCAAATTGATCGATTGTCTGAAATTGAAGTTGGGGGAAGGATTGACAGTTATAGTAATAATTTCGAGACAAGTCGAAGCGGATCAATGAAGTATTCCAAGAGTCTTGGTAATGATGGTAAAACAAAAATACATGCTAAATATTCCTACGGCAAAAACCCACCGGAATTACTTATCTTGGCTTACGGTCAAAGTTATAATTTTTTCCTAGAAGATATGGATATTGAACTCGAAGCAATTCGTTCAAAAGAAATTGGTTTTAAAACAAATCTTGGTGAGCATGAACTGGGCTTTGTTTATTACGATAACTTTATTAACAACCTTTCAACGGCACCGTGGAGCCCTACTGGATATGAGCGTGTTTTAGTGGATTCTTCGCAAAAAGGAAGCGAGTCTTACCTGGCAGGAAATTTCGCAAATGATGTCCAATACATTATTTCATATAGTTATCTAGATGCTAAAGACGATGAGGGTAACCAACTGATACGGCGACCTAAGCATAAATGGACGGCATCCGTTTCTAAAGCATTTGCTAATTTAAGTATAGGCGCAAGTGCGACTAAAATTTCTGGATTAACGGACTATGTGGGACAGTCCTTTGATCTTGAAGATTATACAGTCGCTCGTTTTTATGGAACATTATCAGTCAATGAAGGCTTTTCTTTCCACTTTCGATTTGAAAATGCTTTTGATGAAAAATATAGTTATTTAAAGGGTTATCCCGCAGCACCAAGGCAAGGTTATATTGGCATGTCTTATGATTTCTAATTTAAGCGGAATGGTCACTAAGCAAAAAAGTATCATTAATAGGATTTTAAAAAACACGGAACGGCCATTGTCCCGTGATGAAATTCTAGTCAAGGGAAGGGAGTATCTCCCTCGGCTAGGTTCCGCTACAGTAGATCGCTTTATTAAGCAAATGTGTGAAAATTTTGAGTTGGTTGGTTTGTCATTCCCCGGTCAGCCAACCCGCTATGAGCTACCTGCAGAAAAGGAGCATCCTCATTTTATTTGCCGAGTCTGCGAAAAGGTTTTTGATTTAGATATTCCTATGCGTCTTCCAAAAGTTACTTTACCTGATGGGTTTAATCTATCTGGCGGAGAAGTTGTTTATTCGGGGAATTGCCCGAAGTGTGACGGAAAAATTTAGGAGTGACTCACGAAGCCATCCTTTAAGCAAAATTAATCGGCTTTGAGCCGGATGCTTGTTTACTTATAAACCGACTTACGGCATAGTTGCAGCCATAGAAAAGACTGCTGAATGCTAGTGTGCTGACTAACAACCGAAAATCAAAGGGAATGGCCGTGTAGTAGGTTTGTGTAATTGTCAAGGTTCCTAGTCCATTTAGGTAAACGCCGAAATTCACGATAATGTGCCAGAGTAAGACGCTTAATCCAGAGGTCTTTAAGATCCCTGTAAATTTAGCATCATAGGTGCTTCGTGATAAAAGACTGATGAGCAACATTGTGCCATAAACAAAAAACATCGTAGACCCATAAAACCCCAAGAAGATATCTGTCAAAAATAGAATGCCAATAGGTAGCAATGTTTGAAGGTGCTTATTCTTTGTAAGGTAAGGCAAGAATACGGCCATTGCTATGATGGGCGTTATGTTCGCTGGCAAAGCGAAGCGAGCAAGAATTATACTTGCCAATATAAATGCCGCACTCTTAATAATTTCACTCACAACTACTTGTTTTTTATAATTTATTATCTGTAGTTTAACTGATGAATCATTTCAATCTAAATCCATTGGTCGATTCCGAAAAAGCACAATCACTCGCTGAAACTTTCGGTACGCCTATTTATCTTTATGATGAAGCCCGTATGCGATCTATGGCAGAGGCTGTTTTAGCATTTCCAAATGCTTATGGCTTGACGGCACGATTTGCTATGAAGTCCAGTCCAAATAAATCAATTCTTCAGTTGTTTGATTCTTTAGGACTACATATTGATGCGAGTTCTGGGCATGAGGTTAAGCGAGCGATTCATGCAGGTATCGACCCGAGTAAGATTAGTTTAAGTGCTCAAGAAATTCCAGAGGATTTGGAAGCACTTCTAGATTTAGGCATTCAATTCAATGCTTGTTCTTTGAAGCAATTAGAGACTTTTGGAAAAATCAAAAAAGGAGGTAAAGTAGGCGTACGCTTTAATCCTGGCTCTGGTTCTGGGGGTAATAACCGTACTAACGTTGGTGGCGTATCTTCCAGCTTTGGAATTTGGCATGGCTTAGTTGCTGAAGTGAAGGCGCTATGTGCTAAGTATGACTTAGAAGTGGTACGTATTCATACACATATCGGCTCTGGCAGTGATCCTGATGTCTGGTTGAAAGTTGCTCTGATGAATTTTCAGCTAGTGGAACAATTTGAGTCAGTCACAATCCTAAATCTAGGTGGTGGCTATAAGGTCGGACGTATGGCCAATGAAGTTTCCACGGATTTGCAAGTAATTGGTAAGCCAGTGCGCGAAGCCTTTGAAGCTTTTGCGGAAAAAACGGGTCGTAAAATTCATTGTGAAATTGAGCCTGGTACATTTTTGATGGCGAATGCAGGAGGTCTGTTAGCTGAAGTACACGATCTTGTAAATACGGGTGAAGATGGATACCATTTTATTAAATTAAATACAGGTATGACCGAGTTGTTGAGGCCATCCATTTATGGAGCTCAGCACCCCATTGATATTTTCAATCAAAAGACATCTGAAAATAGCGAGAAGGGTAGCCAAGACTATGTCGTAGTTGGTCACTGTTGTGAGTCGGGCGATATTTTAACACCGGCTCCAGGAGATCCTGAATTATTAGCGACACGTTCTTTTTCTGACGTTGAAATAGGCGATTTAGTTTTGATCGGTGGAACCGGTGCTTATGCATCAGCGATGACCCCGAAGCATTATAATTCATATCCAGAAGCTGCCGAAGTCTTAATTCAAAGCAATGGCGAAGCACGATTGATTCGCAAGCGACAATCGCTTGAAAGCATTTGGGAGAATGAAGTTTAGAAGTATTGTCTAAACTTCGGGGCTACGAACGGCTTCAATCTTAGCTTTAATTCGATCACTCGGTGGGGAGAAGAATGGTGTTAAAAGAATCACTATGGTGAAATTAACTAACATGCCGATCATACCAAAGGCTTCAGGTGTAATACCATTTTCAATCAGACCTAATGTCCAGCGATCTCCATTTAAAAATACACAATGGATAATATAGTAAGCGGTTAAACTGATCCCTGAGAGCATGCCGCAAATTGCAGGAATCGTTCCAACCCTTTGATTAAAGATACCTAATAGGATTGCAGGGAAGAAACTTGCCGAGGCTAGTCCGAAAGCAAAGGCTACAACTTGACCGACAAAGCCTGGCGGATTTAAGCCAAAATATCCAGCGATGACTACGGCTATAGCAATCGTCACACGACCGACTAAGAGTTGATTTTTTTGCGAAGCTTTGGGATTTAATGTTCGGTAATATAAATCATTAGCAATACTCGAGGAGATAACCAGCAGGAGTCCACTGGCCGTAGATAGGGCAGCAGCTAATCCACCTGCGGCAACAAAAGCGATAATCCAATTCGACAAGCTCGCCATTTCGGGTGCGGCCAGCATGATAATATCCCTGTCGGGGCCACTTAGTTTTTTATCGAGCAGAAGTTGCCGCCCATCAATTCCATTTGAAGCCCCGCTGGCTAACCAAATTTGATGATTCTCTTTGATCGATTCGAGTTCTTTCGATCCTAATTTACCTGAGCGAAAAATTTCATTCGTGTTATCCCCAGAATAGCGAACAATTCCATCGCCATCATCGAGCCATAAGATCAATCCAGTTTTTTCCCAACTATGAAACCAATTTGGAAGGCTTTCCGAACTCGACCCATTAAGGGTATGAATCATGTAATACCTAGAGAAAGAGGCTAAGGAAGGTGCCGACAAATAAAGAATCGATATAAACAACAAAGCCCAAAAAGCACTCCAGCGTGCCGCTTGAACATTTTTTACGGTATAAAAACGAACAATCACATGCGGTAGTCCTGCAGTCCCAACCATCAAAGTTAATGCAGTTGCAAAGACATTGAATTTGCTCCATTTCCCTTCAAAAGCCTCGGTGTAGGCATGCCATCCAAAATCGGTCAAAGTGCCATCTAAGGCATTTAATAAAAAGTTTGTTTGTCCAACAACATCAGGCTGAATGAGCATTGCTCCCATGCCAATTGAGGGAACAATGTGTCCTGTAAGTTGAATACTAATGGCAATAGTCGGAACAAGAAATGCAGTGATTAAAACCCAATATTGAGCAACCTGTGTCCAAGTAATGCCCTTCATGCCACCGAGTGTTGCATAAATGAAAACAATAAACATTCCGATAAAGACCCCAGTGGAAATATCTACATTGAGAAAGCGACTGAAGACCACTCCGACCCCTCGCATTTGCCCAGCTACATAAGTGAAGGAAATAAAGACGGCACAAATAATAGCAATCACTCTAGCAATATTACTTTCGTAACGATCTCCAATAAATTCTGGAACGGTATAATGCCCCAATTTTCTTAAGTAAGGGGCCAAACACAGTGCTAGTAAAACAAAGCCGCCAGTCCATCCCATAAGATAAACGCTACCTGCATAACCCATGGTTGAAATTAAGCCAGCCATAGAAATAAAGGAAGCGGCACTCATCCAATCGGCAGCCGTTGCCATGCCGTTTGCATAGGCAGGAACATCTCTTCCTGCTACGTAAAAGCCTCGGGTGTCTTTAACTCGTACTCGCCAAGCAATAAAGAGGTAGAGGGAAAAGCTCAGTCCAACAAACAAATAAGTCCAATTTAAAATACTCATAATGGTTAAGCGTTTGAATTAGATTGGCTCTCTGCTTTATCCACACGATTCATCAAGTGTGCATAAATGAAAACAATTATGACAAATGCAAGGATACTGCCTTGTTGTGCGAACCAAAAGCCTAGTTTAAAGCCAGTCCCTGGTATTGTCCATTGATTCAGGAAATCAGCCCATAAAACACCACAGCCTAAACTGAAGAAAAACCAGCAGAAGAGAAGCAGTGACATGATTTTGAGGTTTTTATTCCAGTAGCTATTGTATTTTTTTTGTTTCTTGCTGTTTGGGCTAGGGTTTGGGGTATTTGGATGATTCATAAGTAGAATTTTCTTGGTATGCTTTATGTAGTTCTTGAGCAAAATTTTCAACAATGTTTATCCAATTGAGTTGTTCGGTCGTTTGACGTGCTTTATTGCGTATTTTTGTCCATTCATTTTTTTGGCTCAACGCATCGTCGATTGTTTTCATATAGGAATCTGAATCATTGTAATCGGCAAGGTAGCCATTAACCTTATTTTGAATCAAAGCTTTAGGAGCGGCATAATTAAAAGCAATGGGAATGAGTGAGGATGCCATGGCTTCAGGAATAACATTTCCAAAAGTTTCGGTTAAGCTCGGGAATATAAATAAATCTCCAGAGGCATAATATTTTGCTAGTGAATCTCCTGTTTGTGTCCCAACAAATTTAAAATCTGGGTATTTTTTTTCTAAGCGGGATTTCTCTGGGCCATCACCAACAAAGATACAAGAGGCATTAGGATTGTCCGCTTTAATCCTTTTGAAAGCATTGATGGCCAATGGTATATTTTTTTCTGCAGCAATACGACTGACAAAGATAGCTACGTATTGGTTTTCCGATGTTATGCCCCAAGAGGCTCTTAAGGCGTGATCTCGTTTGCTTGGATGAAATAATTCAGTGTCTACTCCACGACTGAGTAAATGTGTATTTTTAACCCCCATTTGATTCAGTTGCTGAATAACATCTTCAGTTGGGGCAAATGTCCTCAAAGTTTTATTATGTGTTTTTTTGAGGAAATGCTCAGTCAATTTGGACATGAGTGGTAAGCGATAGTGACGCATGTATTTATGGAAATTAGTATGGAAACCAGAAGTGACGGCAATTTTCATTTTGCGAGCTAGATTGATCGCAGAGACTCCAAGTGGACCTTCTGTAGCCACATAAACAATATCTGGCTTACTATTTGCCCAAATTTTTTTCAGGAGCGTACGGCAAGGAAGGCCAAAATGCAGTCCTTGGTAAACAGGAATTGGCAATGATGGAACAATTGTAATATCCGGTGTTTGAGAAACTTTAGCCTCACCACTTTGATGGGGTCGGACGATTGTCACAGAATGTCCCAAAACTTTTAAATCATGGCTGATGCGATGCAGGGTTTTTGCAACCCCATTTATCTCAGGCGGGAAAGTTTCTGTGACGAGACAAATTTTCATTATTTAGTTTAATTTAGAATTTTGATTCCTTAAGATTAGACAAGATTCTTTAATCATATTTTGTATATTTTTCGTGACTGTAACATTACACATCATAACAGGAGCAACAGCGGTTGGAAAAACACACTATGCTTTAGATTATTGTGAAGCACTAGATGCAGAAATTATTTCCTGTGATGCTTCTCTCTTTTATCAGGGAATGGATATTGGCACGGCAAAACCAACAAAAGAAGAGATGGCAAAGGTGCCGCATCATTGTATTGATATGAATCCCGTGAACGAATCCTTTGATATCACTCAATTTGATGCACTCGCACGCAGGACAGTTGAAGATATTCTTAGTAGAGGAAAGTCAGTCGTTATAACAGGAGGCAGTGGCTTTTATCTAAAAAGTTTTTTTGAGCCAGTTGTGGATACGATAGAAGTTTCTGATGCAATCCGTGCAGAATCCGAATCACTTTTTGCTAATTATGGACTAAGAGGTTTATTGGATCGTCTCAACGCTGTCAGTCCTGAAGGCCTTGGAAATTTAGATACCTTAAATCCAAGGCGGGTTCAGAGAGCTTTGGAGCGCTGTCTTTCATCGAAAAAATCGTTGCCTGTTTTGCAAAAAGAATTTGCTGAACGCCCCAAGCCATATGCTGAATATAATAAACATTTCATTCTTTTAGAAAGGGATGCAGAAGTATTAAAAGATCGTGTGGCGAGACGCGCTAAAGTCATGCTTGATTCGGGCTTAATTGAAGAGGTTAAAGACTTACTAGAAAAAGGAATCGAAGAAAATCCAAATGCGGCTAATGCCATAGGCTATCGAGAAAGCATTGCTTTTTTAAAAGGTGAAATCACAGAAGATGAGTTACTGCCTTTGATTGTTAAAAATACAAACGGCTTGGTGAAAA
This sequence comes from Puniceicoccaceae bacterium, assembly GCA_011522825.1. Classification (GTDB taxonomy): domain Bacteria; phylum Verrucomicrobiota; class Verrucomicrobiia; order Opitutales; family Coraliomargaritaceae. The sequence goes on along the minus strand of WTIG01000080.1, from coordinate 1,370 downwards.
AACAAAAGACTTGGTTTCGCTCGCAGTTGCCTGAACCTAATGAACGTATCTATTTGTCGTCTTAGGGATTAGGTTTCAAGAGAGTCTTCTATCCCAGACCACCATGCTTCCGATGTTCTTAAATCTTCTGGGCTATGACCCGCTTGTTTGAGTTCTCTTAGGGACATCGATTTATAAGTTTTGGAAAGACGATCTCCTGAAGAATCCACAACAAGTGGTGCATGATAAAATCGTGGAGGTGTAGCACCAAGTGCTTCATAAATTAGTATTTGCCGTGCAGTCGATATAAGTAGGTCTTCCCCTCGAACAACCTCACTTATCTCCATAGCAATGTCATCAACCACCACAGCTAATTCATAAGAAGGTATTCCATCTTTTCGCCATACCAGAAAGTCGCCAAAATCTTTACCGCTGTAAAACTGGCAAGGGCCTAAGTTTTCATCATGGAAATCAATTTTTCGATCCAGTGGCACTTTAAATCGCCAGTTATAGCCTTCGGGAGAATCTATATTATCTGCTACATCGCTACTCGGTCGCCATGCTTCAGGATAGATGGGCTCTAAGTCTGTATTTTGAATATTTTCAGATGCAGTTCGAATTTCTTTTCGTGATTTTTCACAAGGGTAGATAAGTCCTTGTTCTTTTAATTGTTTCCAAGCCTTTAAAAATATAGGCATACGTTCACTCTGCCGATAGGGTTGCTTCATTCCAGCCTTGTCGGGCCCTTCCTGCCATTCGCAGCCAAACCAATCTAAGTCTTCAATCGCTGCTTCGCTGTATTCTTTACGACATCGGTTGGAATCTAAATCCTCTTCTCGATAAATGAGAATTCCTTTTTCAGAACGAGCACGTTCCATTGCAAACCAAAAGGTACGAGCGTGTCCTAGATGTAAATAACCAGTTGGTGATGGGGCAATACGACCTCTATAATTGTGAGTCATGAATCTAGGCTATTATCTAATCTTTGGTTGGCAAGAAGGAAGCAGTTAGTTATTTCCGTAAATGTCCTTGCTTGCATAATCTAGTTTTTAACCTATGCATAATGCTTTTGAAAAATTCATTGTAAGAAAAACAATTATATGACGTTCGCCAAACTGGGTCTAGATCCCAAAATACAAAATGTACTTGATTCAATTGGTTTTAAGGAGCCAACGCCAATTCAAAAAGAATCAATTCCGCATATCATATCAGGGCGAGATTTAATTGGCTCTGCTCAAACGGGTACGGGTAAAACGGCTGCCTTTGCTTTGCCGATTCTGCATTCGATTCAATCGGGGAAACCTAAAAAAGGAGTTCGGTGTTTAGCGATAGGGCCTACTCGTGAATTGGTTGCACAAATTAAAGAACAGTTTACTTTATTTGGTAAAGAG
>WTIG01000124.1 GCA_011522825.1 Puniceicoccaceae bacterium | reverse complement strand
CCATAATACCGAATGCCCTCAAGGCCTAGTGGATTTGCAGGAAATTCTAGTAAAAAAGGACTTAGGTCATGCACCCAATAATCTAGATTTTTTTCTGGCATAAATTAATTTGAAATGGTGATTCGTGATTATTTTTTCTCTTATTGAAAATTTTTACTTTTAAAACAGATTTTTAAAATTTATACAAGGATATGCAATTGGTATTTCCTCTATCCATATTACTCTGTTTTATTTTCAGTAGTTTTTGTTTCAGTGGAAATTTACGGGCTCAAAACCAAGAAGCTCGTGCATTAGTCGCCGACCTGTCCCAAGATATTGCATTGATGGATCGGCAGATTCGTAGCTTAAGCTTGGAGATCGAAATTTTAAAAGACAATCAAGCAGAGACTAGCAATCGATCTTCCCTTCGTGCTTTAGAAATGAAGTTGAATCAAATGAGTAATGATTTGAATGCTTTAAAAATTGCCGTATCCGCACAAGAAAAACGAATTAAGCAAGCGGTCTTAGATGAGGTGGCTAAGCAAATGAATGTTTATGTTTCCAATATTAACAGTCAGTTGGGATATGCCAATAACTCGGATAATAAGCGTGATGTAAAAGAGGTGTTTTCGGATAATTATCCAAAGTCGGGTGTGAGTTATGAAGTGCAGTCAGGGGATACGCTCAGTCAAATAGCTGTCCAATTTGGCTCAAGGGTAGAGTACATACAAAATGCCAACCAAATAAATGATCCGGCAAGAGATTTACGAGTTGGCGATATTATTTTTATACCATTAACTGAAGAGTAATTATTATGGCACAATCAAAGAATAGACTAGGAAGAGGCTTAGGCGGATTAATTAGTGGCGGCGGAGTCGCTCAAGCTAAGCAGTCTAAAGACAGCACAACTTCCGAAACTAAAACAAAGGCTCAATCTACCCCATCTTCATCCAAAGGAAAGAGTATCAGTACTTCTCAAAGTGCAGGCTTGGGCTACCAGGAGATCGTGATCGGAAAGATCAAAGCGAATCCGTATCAACCGAGAAGGGAGATCGCAGAAAAACAAGTCAAAGAATTGGCTATGAGTATTCAGTCAGAAGGACTGCTTCAGCCAATTGTTGTGCGTTCAAGTGCAAAGGGCTATGAGTTGATCGCTGGAGAGCGTCGCCTAAGAGCCTTTAAGTTTTTAAAATCAAAAACGATACCGTGTCGTGTGATTGAAGCTAGCGATGCCTCATCGGCCTCTTTGGCTTTGATTGAGAATCTACAAAGAGAAAATCTTAACCCGATTGATGAGGCTTTAGGCTATGCCAGTTTGGTCAGGGATTTTGATTTAACTCAAGAAGCTGCGGCTGATCGTGTGGGTAAAGGAAGAGCTACTGTGGCGAATGCACTGCGATTGCTTTCATTGAGTGACGAAATTCAAGGCTTTTTAAGTAGACGTTTACTATCTACGGGACACGCAAAAGTTTTATTAGGAGTGAAAGACCAAGCTCAGCAACACTTGTTAGCACGTCGAATAATTGAATCCAATTTGAGTGTTCGTGAAGCGGAGAAAATTGTTAAGCGATTGAATGAAGGGTTAGAGCCTGTGGATGGAACAAAGGCAGGTAATGGTAGTTCTGGAAAGGCTAATGGTCAGCGTGCCGAAAATACGGCAATCGCTGATTTAGAAAAGCGGATAGAGAAGCATTTTAATACCAATGTGAGTATTCAGCACGGAAAGAAAAAAGGAAAACTAGTCATTGAATATTTTGGCAATGAAGACTTAGACAGGCTATTAGAACTGTTAGGGATTAACCAAAGTTAATGGGAGGAGCTATCACCATGGGCAAACACTATTGGTTAATGAAATCCGAACCCGATACCTTTTCGTTTCAGGATTTAAAAAACCGTCCAAAACAACGAGAGCCTTGGGATGGGGTTCGTAATTATCAGGCAAGAAATTTTATGCGTGATGCAATGTCTGTTGGTGATGGTGTTCTTTTTTATCATTCTAATACCAAGCCTCCAGGAATTGTTGGCTTAGCAGAGGTTGCTAGTCAGGCTTACCCAGATCCTACGGCTTTTGATAAACAGTCTAAATATTATGACGAAAAAAGTGACCCAAATAATCCAAGGTGGTTTTTGGTGGATGTAGCCTACAAGAAGGACTTTAAGCATCAAGTTAGCCTTGAAGCGATGAAAGCTATGCCTGAATTAGCTGAGATGAAGGTATTGCAAAAAGGGAATCGCCTATCAATAACCCCTGTCAGCGAACAAGAATTTAAAGCTATTTGTGCCGCTAGCTTGTAAGTAGTAATTAGGGCTCAATAGATTGGCTTTGGCTTTGCTCTTCGACTTCTAGCTGTTGCTTGTTTAGGAATAGCTTAAAAATAGTTAGTGT
>WTIG01000195.1 GCA_011522825.1 Puniceicoccaceae bacterium | reverse complement strand
GTACTCCAAAATCGCAGGCGCAAAGGCAGGGCCAAGTTGACAGCTTCTGTTCTTCCTCGATTCCGTTAATTTCCTTACAGGCACAAGCGTGAGCTTTCTATATTCACGCAAAGAAAGATTATCCACTCGATTCGAGTATCTGTCTGTTAAAGAATGTGGATCGTCTTTTCGCTACAATCATTTCTGGCTTCAGCTGAAAGCCAACAATCTTGAGTATTCAAGGCTTGGGGTCATTGCCAGCAAACGAGTCGGAAATGCAGTAAAAAGGAATCAGGCGAAAAGAATAATTCGAGAATTATTTCGAAAGTACAGATCTCATATCCTGGTTCCAAGCGATGTCGTTGTGTTGGCGAGAAGTTCCATTCTCAAGCTCTCATTCTCCGAACTGGAGCAACTCTTTATTAAAGCATTAAGAAAATCATCCTGTCATTTATGAAAAATTATCTCTTAGGCATAATATTTCTTGGTCTTGCGTTTTACTTGCTTTGGCAGCAAGGGAATCAGCAAATAGAATATGCTAACCAAAATCCAAGGAATCCCGACGAAGTTGCTCATGATGAACCAAGTAAAGAGACCCCAATGGTTTCTTCAGCAGATCAGACGAATGACGATGTTCAATCAATCGTTTCTAATCCTGTAACCGGACTTCAATCAATTCAGTTAGATGAGGAGGTTCTAAACAAGGGTCTGGAGACAGATCTTTCCTCTTTTGTTTTTTCCAATCACTTTGGTGCAATCCGCTCCATCTCTTTACATAAATCTGACCGATTAAATAAGTCCTACGAATTGCAAAACCCGTCTGAGCCTTTCTTGGCGATAGCCTTTGAAGACAGCTCAGGAAGAGTACTGGATAATGCAATTGCTAATCCTCGCGGATTTAAGATCGTCGAAAATTCCGCAAATAAGCTCGTTTATCGTTGGCAAGTTGAATCGGAATTCAGAATAGACCGAATTTACGAACGATCCAGTGAAGATGGATATGTTATTCAGCACCGTACAGTATTTGAAAACCTTAAGGATGTTCCGACTGCAATAGATCGGGTGCGTTTGTCTTTAGGTTCCCATTTTCAAATTCCGCGTATGTATAACCCTTTTGATCAGGCATCCACTTATCTGAGTGTTGGGTATTACAATGATGGGGCTCCTTTAGCAGAAGGATGTTCTTGTGCTACATGTAGCGGTAGGATCGATGGAGAGAAAGAAGAGTTTTTTCAACTCAACGAAATGGGCCCAACAGGTAAAATAGAGCCAAGGAGATTGTCTAAGGCAAAATGGGTCTGCGTAAACAATCAATTCTTCGTCAATTTAGTACGGCCTGAATCAGAACTTTCCGATCTCCGCATATGGGGAGAATCTATACAATCCAAACCAGATGAGAATGGATATGAGCCTCTTGGAATTAGAGGCACGATGTCTTTTCCATTAGGAATACTAAAACCAAATGAACCCAAAGAATTTTCTTTCTCAATATATACAGGACCCAAGGATTATGTAGAGCTTTCAAAATTATCCTTCGAGCAAAAGAAGGTTATGCAATTTGGAATATTTTGGTGGATTTCGGAGCCACTAAGTTGGAGTCTAAATAAATTAAGTGCTATCTTTGGAAGCTACGGCTTGGGAATTATTCTCCTAACCATTATCGTAAAATTAATACTCTGGCCATTGACAGCTCAGGCAACACGGTCTCAGAAAAAGATGCAGGCATTGCAGGGCCCCTTAGCTAAGTTAAGGGAAAAGCACAAAGGAAGTCCGCAAAAACTTAATCAAGAGATGATGAAGTTTTACAAGGAGCATAAAGTTAATCCTTTTGCCGGATGTTGGCCCATTCTTATTCAAATTCCTATTTTTCTGGGAATGTTTTGGATGCTCCGGTCTGCAGCTGAGCTCTATGGTCAGGAATTTCTATGGGCGTCCGATTTATCCGAGCAGGATAGCGTTATGATGGTACAGGGATTCTCCCTCAATATATTACCTATTTTCATGGTTCTTACTCAATGGTACCAAATGAGACTTAATCCTATGCAGCTGGGGCCTGAAATGAGTGAGGCACAGAGGATAAACGCAAAAATGATGCGTTTTATGCCTTTTATGTTTCTTGTGTTTCTTTACTTCTTTTCATCGGCACTCGTTCTCTATTGGACTGTTCAAAATATAATGACAATCCTTCAAACCCTTCTTACTAAAAATGTACCTGCCCTGCCCGATTCTTCCGATGATGAAAATCCGAAGAAGACTTTTGATCGCAAAAACTCAAAACGGCTTGAAAATTCAGATGAAGAAGATGACGAAGATTCTGAATTGGTCAGAAAATTCAGAAATTTGCTAGGATTAAAGGTCAAAGGAACAATTGATTTGAACTTACTTGAGA
>WTIG01000050.1 GCA_011522825.1 Puniceicoccaceae bacterium | reverse complement strand
CATTACTCATGAGTTTTCGTTAAAAACAAAGCATGATTATCTCGAGATTAAAGCGTGCTTGATTGCAACGGTTAAGACCCAATTCGATTTGCAGAATTTGCCCTATGGTTCAGGTCACGATTCGCTTAATGACGATCGTTTAAAAGAAATTTTTCATCATTACTATGGTATTTCAAAATTTGTGTGGATAGACGCTGAGATATGGAAAGCAGCCTTAGATTCCAAAAATGATTCGGACGACGTTTTTCAGAGTTCTTACAGTATAATGAATTGGGTATACGAAAATATCGAATATTTACCTGGGGCAACTACAGTTAATACTACTTCTATACAGGCTTTCCACAGAAAGGCCGGGGTATGTCAGGATTTTACCCATATAATGTTGGCGATGTGTCGTTCGATTGGTGTTCCTGCAAGGTATGTGAGTGGTTACTTTTATGATTCAGGTATAAAGTCTTTACGGGGAGCTGCTGCAACTCATGCATGGGTTGAAGTATACATACCCCATTTAAGTAAATGGGTTGGACTTGACCCAACGAATAATAAGGTCGTGGACCAAAATTATGTGGCAATCGCCAGGGGAAGAGATTACGGAGATGTTACACCGGTTTCAGGGACTTTCATGGGAGGAGGGAACAAAAGAACTTTGACTGTATCTGTGACAGTTGAAGAATATTAAGCTGGGTGCTACCCACGACCGTCGAACGCAAAGATACCAGCCGAGCCGACTTACTTCTGGAAAATCTTAAAACTCTGGGTATTAAAAAATTAATTTAACTCACCTCGCACGCTTCCAAATCAGCGTCAAAAAAGCCCCCTCAGTTTCCCAAGGGGGCTCTAATGACTATCAATTTAGTTTTCCATAATTAGCGCAGAGTTCTTTGAGACTGCGCGTGATCAAACTATCCCTGAAATCGTATTTAGGGGAAACGAAATGATTTCATGGATTACATGAATTGGACGTTAGCTCGAAAAACCCAGACTAAACCCGTTGAACGGACGGAGAGGCTTTTAGTATGACGCCCCTAATCATCGTATAAAGAATGGAGCCTAGAACTCCCAAATAACAAATGTGCCGACCAGAAACCGACTGTTTAATATCTTCGGTTTCACTCGGAAACACATTTCCTGACATTGACCCCATTGGCATTCCTGAGGCATTCGAAACCTCTCTAAATCACCCTGCTCTCTCGCCATAAATGATCTTCACATGAGCCACCACGCCGAAGACTTTGCTACAGGATTTTAAACTGAGTTGGCAGTTGCAATCCTAGGATCGGAGACCCATTTGGAATATCGCCTAGAATGTGTTTAATTGGTAATCATGAATACGTTTCCGAGTAAATTATCGACAGCTATTGTGGCCACAGGCTTAGGCCTAATAACGTTGCTAAGCCCTAATATCACATTCTCCGAAGACACACCTTCTAAGCAAAAATTTGATGTACACGTTAATATCGATGGAACAGACACCATGATGTACTCAAAAAATTCGTTTGAAGTTAAAAGCGGCCAAAAAGTAAAACTAACCTTCAAGAATATAGGCAAGCTTCCCAAAGTGGCCATGGGCCATAACATTGTGATCTTAAAGAACTCAGTGGATCTGGTTAAGTTTTGCAATGAGGCAGTAAAATTCCCGACAAATGAATACTTCCCCAAAGGTCTAGAGAAAGATGTTATTGGGCGGACAAAGCTACTTGGGCCCGGTGAGGAGGATACAATTTATTTTATGGCACCTGAACCGGGTACTTACGAGTATGTTTGCACTTTCCCCGGGCACTTTGCTCTTATGAAAGGGAAAATGATCGTGAAATGATTAAACCTCGGGCTGTTGATTGACTCGAATTTTGAAGCTCATTAAATTTCTTTCATGCAATGATGATTTTGAAATCAATTTTAGTTCACGGGCTCCTATCTTTACCTCTTAGGCACAATTCTATTAGGAAAAAGCCACAAGCAGAATTGAAGAAACTACGGTTGAGTAAGATTTGTTGGTTAAGAGAATTGTAAGGAATAATTTTAGCAATTAGTTTAAAAATGTGGATCAGTAAATTTGAGCAAGTCGTAATTATCCGTGGTATTAAGATAAAGATAGACCACGAAAACGGCAGAATTAAGTGCTACAGCGATGGCGAATTTACGGAAAATAAAGTTCAATCTATTTATGATTATCTGGCTGACGAAGGGTTTTTAGAAGTCTCGGGGGATTAGCCTGTATGCTAGTTGAAATTGAAAAACTAAGACGGATCTTCCTCCCTGATGAATCGGTTATCGGCGGAAGAGTTGGGGAATCCATTTACGCATTCTGAAGCTTTTGCGCTTCTTGTTACGAAATAGAAGGCGCCAAAATTTTGGATAGTTAGCATGGA